>JBKJIP010000109.1:0-6256 GCA_046598515.1 Fimbriimonadaceae bacterium
TTCGAAGGCACCAGGGTGGTTTTCCTTTCGGCCCCTACGAGACCGGTATTAGTCTGCTCCTTTGCAAAGTCGAGCGCGTTAACCTGCGCGCCGGTGAACCCAAGAAATACGTCCGAATCCATCGGCTCAATCGTGTTATGATCTAGCCTCGAATAGCTCACAAAAAGCGATCCTCTCTTTGCGATGAAGGTCGCTTCCAGTGGCGTGTTCCGTCGAGTTTCTGTACGCCAGGCACCGTCCTTGTAGTAGGTGCGGCTTACGAGCAAGGTGCCTTTTGAGCGAATCTCCTCGAAGGATAACTCCATTGTCTTCGCATTTCGAATCGCCGTGGTCATGCGTTCCACTGCCGCCGCTGCTGCGTCTTGTGGCCACGCCACAAATGCCACCCCAAGGATGCCGGCCGCACAGGCGGTCGTCAGTACGAAGCGGCGGCGTAGCGGTGTTGTGACCACCGGAACTCGACTCCTTCCCATCGAATCGCGATAACTCGACATCAACTCTTCAAATCGATTTTCATTCATAGTCGAACCTCATCGCTCGTGAGCTCGGTCCAGGCCTGAGCAAAGGAATCTCGGGCGCGCTGCAGAAGACTATCGATGGCGGGGGCAGAACGATCCATCAGGCTGGAAATCTCCTGGCTGGATAAACCGACGACATATTTCAGAGTGAGAACTTCCCGATGATCGTCGCTCAGGGCGGCCATTGTGGTGGCCACGAGCGCGGCATCATCGGACAAGGGATCAAAGCGGGTCGTCGCATCCTGTTCGCGAACCGGTTCGTCTCGCCGGCGGCGAGCATAGTTCGCGATCTTTCGCCGGGCCATTCCCAGCATGTAAACGCGCAGATTATCTTTACGGCAGGGACTCGGTAAGGACTGAACGACCTCGATGGCGATGTCCACGGCTTCCTCTCGATTTCGCGTCCGCGCATAAGCGTAACGGAACACGTCGTCGAGATAAGCCATCGGCTCTTCGCCCCTCTTTGGTCGCAGCCAGTCCAATGCCAAGTTCATTCCGTCTCCACGAGCATATAGGCTTCGTATGAAGCCGTGCAAATCCATCGGTACAGCTTTCAGAAATCGGCAAAGCCAATTGTGGGACGTGGGGGTCTGTACCGCGTCATCCGGATGACTGGAGAATGACGCGGTACGAACCCCCGCATCCCACATTGAGTTTCGGGTGAGTGGGGATTGCAAGAAAGCAAATGGCCAGTCCGAAGTGGACTGGCCATTTTGCTCTCTTGCCCGGTGAACTCAGCGCTCGTCGACGGGAACGAACTCTACCGACGCGGGGCCTTCGTAGATCGCGGCGGGGCGGATCAGGCGGTTGTTCGCGAGCTGCTCGAGAACGTGAGCGGACCAGCCGGAGACGCGGGCGATGACGAAGATCGGGGTGTAGAGGTCGATCGGGATGCCCAGCGCATAGTATGCGTAGGCAGCCGGGAAGTCGACGTTCGGGTAGATGTTCTTCTCGGTCTCCATCACGTTCTCCAAGATGTCGGCGATGTCGGCATACTGCTGCATCCCCTTCTCCTTGGCGAGCCGTTTGGCTTCCACGGTCATATAGATCGCGCGCGGGTCGCGCTTCTTGTACTCGCGGTGGCCAAAGCCCATGATCTTCTTCTTGGTGGCGAGAGCGTCGCGGATCCAGGCCTCGGCGTTGGCCGGGGAGCCGATCTCTTCGATCATCTTCATGGCCTCTTCATTGGCGCCGCCGTGAAGCGGGCCGCGAAGGGTGCCGATGCCGCTGACGATGCCACTGTAGATATCGCTAAGCGTGGCAACCGTGACACGGCAAGCGAAGGTCGAGGCATTGAAGCCGTGCTCGGCATAAAGCGTGAGGGATGCGTCCAGAACCGCAGCTGTGCCCGGATCGGGCTCGTCGCCGCCGCTCATCAAGTAGAGGAAGTTCTGAGCGATCGAATGCTCCTTCTTCGGCTTGAGCGGGGCCTTGCCTTGGCGGATGAGGTGGCCATTGCCAACGATCGTGCTCGCCTTGGCGAGAATGCGGACGGCCTTGCGGCGATTCGCGTCCTGATCGGTGGCGGGAGCGGCATAGTCGGGGTCGAACGGCGCGACGACGGCAAAGCCGACTTTGGCGATGTCCATCGGGTGCGTATCGGCCGGAAGCTGCTTCAGGGCTTCGTAGACCTGATCGGGCACTTCACGCTCATCGGCGAGCGTTTGCTTAAAGCTGTCGAGTTCGGCACGGTTGGGAAGCTTTCCGAAGAGCAGGAGATAAGCGGTTTCTTCGAAAGAGCCTTTGGAAGCGAGGTCGTGGACGTTGTATCCACGGTATACGAGGGTGCTCGTCTCGCTAATGATTTCACTGATCGTAGTGATGCCGCCGATCACGCCTTCGAGACCGGGGCTGTAGTTTGGATACGTAGCGGTAGCGCTCATGGGTCTAAGCCCGAGTTTACCCGTGGGTTGGCTCGGGGGTGGGAAGGGGGGTGAATGAGGGCGTATGGGGCGAATAGGGCGAATAAGGCAGATAGGTCGAAGACGTAGAGAGAGGGAAGTGAGGCGGGGCATATGGCGAATCAGTTCCTATTTGCCCTGGTTGGCCCTATCCGCCCTATCGTCCTTCCGCCCTCGAATCAACCCCGGGCGGAACTTGACTTGGTCCAAAGCTCTGCGCTAGGAGTTACACTGATGAACGCGTTCTCTTTTCTGTCGCGCGTCGTAACGCGGCAGACTTGACGCCCGTCCTACCAATTCAGGTTTGAGGTCAATGAAGTTCTCACGATTTTCCATGAAGTTTTGCGGCGGCCTGCTGGCCGCCGTCGTCATCTTCGGCTGCTCTGGTGGCGCCGGGTCCAACGTGGGCCAGAGCACCATCTCCGGCACCGTCACCGACACGAACGGCGGTGTCGTTCGAAACGCGCGGGTCTTCTATGACGGAAGCCCCGATCGCACGACCTTTTCAAACTCCTCCGGTGCCTTCGTCCTCGAAGGCCCGCCCGAAGGAACGCCTCGTATTCAGGCGACTATCAATGTCAACGGGGTCGACTATCGCGGCGAAAACTATGTCGAGACGTTTCCGAACGAGCGCAGCAAGAGCATTAACATCGTTGTCGGCCCGGCGAATACAGAGTGTCGGCTGAACGGACGGGTCACCGATCGCTTCGGCGCTCCCGTGGAAGGAGCCCGTGTTCACGCGAACTCGAACTTCCTCGGCAGTTCGTTTGCCTTGACGGATCAGGATGGCGAATATGCAATGCGCGGCCTTTTCCCCGGCATCGATTACGATGTCGTCGCCTCCGGCCGGGGCTTCGTTTCGGATAACGACCTGGTTCGGATGAACAATAGCCAGACGCTGAACCGGAACTATGTTCTCAGCGATGCGGGCAGCCCGACGCTTCTGGCTCCCGAGAACCTCTCTGCCGTCATCTGGACTTCGCCTCGTGTAGCCACGACGGCTCCTGGACAAACAACTCGGAACCTGGGCTCAGTCAAGGATGCGATCCGTAAGCTTCTGGATAAGAAGCGTGGCAAGCTCCACCGAGGCGTGGGCAAGAAGCAGCCGCTCACGTCGCAGGGCAATAACCCGATCGAGGCTGATCTCTTCTGGGACACCTACCGAGACGAGAACCTTCTCGGCTTCGGAATCTATCGCGGCACGAGTCAAACCGGCCCGACCACCGGCATCGAGTTCCTTCCCGATCCTCTGGCGAACTTCTTCGCCGACAATGATCGGAACCTGAACGAGAACCAGAACTACTATTACGAGATCACGGCTCTGAACACGGTCTATCCAGACACGAACAACAGCGAGAGCGACTTCAGCAACCGATACGGCGTTCGCCCGATCGGCGACATGACCCTCCTTTCGCCCCAAACGAATCCCCTGCGATTCCGCTGGAACACGTGTCGCGGTGCCGAGGAGTACACGGTGTACCTGTTCGCCGACGAGCCCACCCTGGGCGTCGATGCCTTCTGGCCGACGAATCAGACCGAGCTCGGCGAGGCGACGACAACAGGAACGAACCTCGTCTACGCCGGCCCGACCCTGACGAGCGGCCAGCGCTACTGGTACGTCGTCCTGGCGACGGCGAATGCTAATGACAGCCGATCCATTTCGGTCGTCAGCTCGTTCGTGGCGCCGTGAAGGTGTAGCTAGTCGGAAAGCCCGGAGGCAAGCTTGCGTCCGGGCCTTTCCATGTGCCCCCCCAACCAGAGCGAAGTAGTGTCATATCTGTCCAGTCTTGACCGGACAGATATGTCCACTCCTGATTAGCCAAACATGTCCACTCCTGACCGGTCAGATATGTCCACTCCTAATTAACAAGGAAAGAAGAGAATCAACTGAAGAGAATCAATTGAAAGAATGATGGGAGCATCGCTCTCCTGGGGTACTCGCTCTATCCACTTTCGGCCGACACGATGGTCACCTGACTTTCAATCCATAAAACCGTCATGCAAAGCGGCGACTTGTCAAGCGATGCGGACTGGGTGGAGACTGAAGGTAGTGAAGTCGGCAGCGGCTCCAAAGGAACGGTATGAGATTAACCACAGGCTTAGCAAGGCTTCTCTTCTTAACGGCGGGAGTGATCGCGAGCGGGATTGGATTGGCGGCAACCCTGACTCGACTCTCAATACCAGTGAACAGCATGGACGCCCAATGCGAGCCTCGCAACTCGGGGGTCTGGAGCGTGACGGGAAATCCGGTACTGAACAACATCGGGATCGGCTGGCTGGTGAACCCGGCACCCACCGCCTCAGGTTGGGTGCTTCACGACCACCAATATGTCCAGAGTTACATTCCCGATCCAACCCGAGCGATCATTACATTTCGATTTGACGAACCCGTGTTCGTAAACTCTCTGACCGTGATCCAGCACCGCAACGGGCTGACAAAGTTGGAGGGATTCTCCGGCCAGGATCTCTCCGCGATGACCTCGGTGGGAAATGTGTTTGGCGAGAAAGGAGACGTCACTGGGGGTGACGCTTTCCTGGAGTTTGAGCCTAACAAGTTCGTGTTCAATGGGACTACGAGTGGGCGATACTTCCAAGTCATCATTCGAAAGACCTCGCTGATCGACGGTTATGCCTCTTATCGGATGTATCTCGACATCACGCCCGTCTCCGAGACCAACTTTGAATTCAGCTTGAACAAAGTCGTGGTTGCAGGACAGAACTCGGTGCAAGGAACCCTTTCGTTGGACTTGGCAACTTCGATCAGCACGTCCTTTGCCATAACCAGCAGCACCACGTTAGTGACTCCTCCCGCCAAGGTCTGGGTGTCTCCGGGTCAGACCGTCCGAAACTTTCTCATCGGGGTCAACGTGGTATCCGTGCCGACGATGGCTGTGATTTCGGCCAAACGAGGCACGATCGTTCGTTCTCAGAGCCTGCTGCTGTCTCCGCTCATTCCGACGGCCATGGCGTTTACGCCCTCCCAGTTAGTCGGCGGTCAAGATTTATCTTGTCGCTTGGTGATCAACGGCGTAGCCGGATCCGGCGGACGACTGATCTCTGTCTTTGACAGCTCGACCTTCGCGACGACGCCGAACACCGTGACCGTGCCGCCCGGCGCGACTCAGGTGATCTTCCCAATATTGACACGCCCGGTGGCTTCAGTTCAAACCGTGCTGGTGACGGCCAGGGTGAGTGCCGGCGAGAAGACGGGAACATTCCGGATCTACCCTTCGAACCCACAATAATGTCCACGGGAATACTCCTCCATTCGTTCGATGCCCACTTCCCGGGCTCGCTCCAGCCAGGTGTAGGCCGTCTCACGAGAGACGCCGGCTGCCGCACCTGCGCGGGAAACCGCCCAGCCCTCAACCAAAACCCGATATGCCAATTGCCTGCGTGAATCCATCTTTGATGCGAAGGGCATCTGTCAAGGATGTCCTGTCCTCATACAAAGGGGGGATGGAGGTCATGGGCGAAGACCTCGCGCGATTCGCCGGCGGGAAGGGCGCAAACCAGGCGGTGGCGGCGGTGAGAATGGGGGCGAGAACCGCGATGATCGGGTCCGTCGGCACCGACACCAATGGCGAATGGCTTCTGCGGGGATTGATCGCGGAGGGAATCGATGTCACCCATGTGCGCCAAGTTGATGCTCCGACGGAGTGGCCGCCATCCTTGTCGACGCGGATGGCCGGAATCAAATCGTGGTCTCGCCGGGTGCGAATCGGAGGCTTTGGTCGAGCATTGTGACTGATATATCCCCGAAGGTTGCGCTCGCCCAGAATGAGGTGGCTCTGGATTCGGTAGTACGTTATATAGGAACCACAACCGCACCCTGGA
>JBKJIP010000217.1:0-3963 GCA_046598515.1 Fimbriimonadaceae bacterium
GATGGGATTGCGGTCCCATCCGCGGCTATGACATGCTCGAGATCTACGGCAATGCCGTGACGATCGCGGGTTACGTCGGCATGGAAGACCTGCGGTCGAGGTAGGAAATCCCGTCGCATCTCATCGTTGAGGACGGGCCCGATGGGGCCCAGATGTTTCAGCCCAGACCGATCAGGTCTGGGTGCGGTCGAATCATTAGTCCGGCTCCCTCAAATGCGTATCATTGGCAACCGAGGTTCCGCCGGACGCTGGTGAAGTACGGGAACAACTCGGCGCGGATTTCAGGCGTGAGAATTTCTCTTCGCCCCTTCGTGCTGAACACGAGGTGCACTAACATTTTCGACAAAGATTGGGCCATGGGCGGATTTTATCGCACCCTTTCAGGGCGCATATCGATTCAACCTCACCCCCAGGCCTCCGGCGGCGAGCCTATCGGCGCGTCGCCTACAACCTGGGCTGAGACATTTAGGCCCTATCGGGCCAGTCCTCGACCACCATTCCGGCAGGTTCTCCGACCGGCGGCTCGCCCGGCCGTGGGTAACTTGCGGTCCGGTCGGATCGAGTGCAGAGTCTCCATTCATTCCGAGTCATCGAAGAGAAACTGGGGTTGTGGCGTAGCGATTTCCCGGTTCCAAGTGTGGGCCGAGGATGCATTTGCCTCGGCGACAGCCTTGGAATCACCCTAGATGCTGAAACTGAGAAGCTGATCAGCTTTCGCTCGGAAGGAACCCAAATAGGGCCTCAATGTCTCAGCCCAGGCACCCAACTGCCATGCGAAGTCAATCTGCCATTTGCCTTTGATCCACTTCGTTGAACTCGTCTTCACCTTCTCAGCGACTTGGGCAATGGAAAGGGTTCTAGATATGGCAAAAAGCAAGTGGACATGATCTTCAACACCGCCAATCCGCAGGGTAGTGCAGCCGACGTTCCGCAGGATGCCGGTGAAGTATGGAAACAGCTCGGCGCGGATTTCAGGCGTTAGAGTTTCCCTTCGCCCCTTCGTGCTGAATACGAGGTGCACTAACACCTTCGATAAAGATTGTGCCATCGACGGATTTTATCGCACCCTTTCAGGGCGCAAATCCGACCACGCCCTCACCCAGGCCTCCGGCGCGAGCCTATCGGCGCGCGCCTGCTGCCTGGGCTGATACATTTGAGCCCTATCGGGCCAGGTCCTAGCGGTAGCTTGTTCAGTTTCTGTACGATAACTAGAATCAAAAGTGGAGAATTGTGGGCACCGATTGAGACCGGACATCTGACTGGACAGCCGGCCGCGGAGCACGCCGCACGTGATGATCGTCGACGGGCCCGATAGGTCCCAAAAGTCTCTAGTCCAGGTTGTGGCGCGCGCCGGAGGCCTCGGTAGGACCGCCACCCAGCAAAGCCCGAAGGGCACGCCGCAGGCGACGAGCGCGGTAGCGCGAAGGAGCTGCGACGTGCCCTTCGCGCGGCGGGGGCAGCGAAACCGAAAGCCCGGGAGACCCATGGGCTGGAGGCCCATGCTACGCTAAACTTAGGCGTGCGCACGATCGATGAAACCGACCTGCATATCCTCCGGCTCTTGCAGGCGGATGGGCGGATGCCGAATGCTACGCTGGCCGAGAAGATCGGGTTGACTCCGCCCAGCACGGCTTACCGCGTGAAGGCGTTAGAAAAGGCGGGCTTGATCAAGGGCTATCACGCCTTGATCGACCACGAGCGGCTGGGGCTGAAGCTGATGGTTCTCTGCCAAGTGCAGCTCTCACTCCATCAAGAGCAGCCCATCGAGCGCTTCCGCCGGGCGGTGAGCGAGATTCCAGAGGTTCTGGAGTGCCTGCACGTGAGCGGACAATTCGACTTTCAATTGAAGATCGTTGTGAGGGATATGAAGCATTACGAAGGACTCATTCGCGAAAAGATCACGAAGATCAAAGGCATCGAGCATATCAACAGCAGTTTCGTTATGGCCACGCCAAAGCTGACCACGCAGGTGCCGCTATGACCGTTCTCGACAACATCTTGAAGGGTGTTGGCAACACGCCGATGGTCAAGTTCAACAGGATTGGGGTCGACGAAGGCATCCAGATTTACGGCAAATGTGAGTTCCTGAATCCCGGTGGATCAGTGAAGGACCGGATCGCGGTCTCCATGATCGAGGCGGCGGAGAGGGACGGGATCATCCAGCCCGGAGACACGCTCGTGGAGCCGACGAGTGGCAACACCGGCATCGGCCTCGCCATGGCCTGTGCGATCAAGGGATACCGACTTGTCATCTGCATGCCCATGAAGATGAGCATGGAAAAGCAGGCGACGATGGAGGCTTTGGGAGCGGAGATCATTCGCACGCCGACGGAGGCCGCCTCCGATGCTCCGGAGTCGAACTTCGGCGTGGCAAAGCAATTGGTCGCGGAGAAAGACCGCCACTTCATGCTCGACCAGTTCAAGAACGCCGCCAATCCGGACATCCACTACTACGCGACGGCGGGCGAGATTATCGAGCAGATGCATGGTCAAATCGACTATGTGATCTCAGGAATCGGAACCGGCGGAACCTTAACTGGTATTGCGCGGAGATTCAAGGAAGATGTGCCGACTTGCCAGGTCGTCGCCGTAGACCCCGTCGGTTCGATTATGGGTGGAGGCACCGAAAAAAAGTCTTACTTGGTCGAGGGGATCGGCTACGACTTCATTCCCGAAACCTACGAACCCGCGATCATCGACCGCGTGGTGAAAACGGAGGATAAAGAGTCCTTCTTGATGGCGCGCCGGATCATCCGGGAAGAGGGTCTGCTCATAGGTGGATCTTCGGGTTCGGTAGTCTGGGCGGCGCTAGAGCTGGCCAAAGAGGCGAAACCGGGCGCAAAGATGGTCGTCATCCTCGCCGACTCCATCCGCAACTACATGAGCAAGTTCTTGCTCGACAGTTGGATGGAGGAGAAGGGATTCGTCTGATCGAGATGGGTCCAAGGGGTCAAATGGGACACATGAAAACCATTCGACCCAAAAGACCCATTTGTCCTACCGCTTAACCATCGCCGTGACCCGCGCCATGATGCCTTCGGCATCGAGACCGACATCATGGCGGATCAGCGGCTGCGCGCCGTGCTCGATGAACCTATCGGGCAGGGCAATCACGTCCATCTCATAGCCCGGAAGGCCATCTCGCACCTGCTGGCCGAAGCCGCCGGTGCGGACATTCTCCTCGATCGTGATCATGCGCTTGGTCTTCTTCACCGAGGCTTCGATCGTATCGAAGTCGATGGGCTTGATCCAGCGGGCGTTGACCACTTCACAAGAAATACCTTGGGTAGCGAGAAGGGTCGCCGCTTCATAGGCAGGCGAGACCATGGAGCCGACGGCCACCAACGTCACATCTTTGCCTTCCCGAATGACTTCAGCTCGGCCATAGAGAATCGGCGTGCGCTGCTCGGGCAGGCGGTCGTCCGACGAGCCGCGCGGGTAGCGGACGGCGATGGGGCCTTTGTTGTAGCCGAGCATGAACTCAGTCATCTCGCGCATTTCGGTTGTGTCTCTCGGTGCGATGAGGGTTAGATTCGGGATGAAGGTCAGGAACGAAATGTCGAAGGCGCCGTGGTGAGTGGGCCCGTCGTCGCCGACCAGGCCGGCGCGATCCATGAAGAACCGGACGGGCAGATTCTGGATGCACACGTCGTGCAGCACTTGGTCGAAGCCGCGCTGCAGGAACGTGGAGTAGATCGCGCAGAAAGGCTTGAGCCCGCCTGCGGCGAGACCGGCGGCAAAGGTGACGGCGTGCTGCTCGGCAATTCCGGTGTCGTAGTAGCGCGAAGAATAGTCTTTGGCGAACTTGGTGAGGCCGGTGCCGTCCGGCATCGCGGCCGTAATGGCGACGACGGCGGGATCTTTCTCCGCGCACTCGCAGGCGGCGTCACCGAAAGCTTGCGTGTAAGTGACGGGCCCGGTTGCGCTCTTCATTTCGCACGCGGCGAGATCGAAGGCGGGGAC
>JBKJIP010000220.1:0-8825 GCA_046598515.1 Fimbriimonadaceae bacterium
ATTCGTCTTCCTGGGCGAGTCGCACGACAATCCGCACCACCACCAAATGCAGGCCGACGTCATTCGCGCTCTCGCCGAGCGGGGTCGAGATGTCACCGTGGGATTCGAGATGTTCCAGCGACCGATCCAGAAATCCCTCAACCCCTGGACTCTCGGAATGTACACCCGCGAGGAGTTCATCAAGGAAGCCGATTGGCAGAAGCAGTGGGGCTTCCCGTTCGAACTCTACGAACCGATCTTCAACGTGACCAAGGAGTTCCGACTCCCCATGGTCGCCCTAAACGTGCCCCGTGATTGGGTGCGCACGGTCGGTAAGCAGGGTTACGAGGGACTAACCGCGGAGCAGAAAGCTCAGCTTCCGAACGACTTCTTCCTCGGCAACAAAGATCACCGCTCCGTAATCACGTCCATGATGGGAGGGCACCCGATGACGGGCGCCGCGGGTGAGAACATGTATAAAGCCCAACTTCTGTGGGACGAAGGCATGGCGGATACCGCCATCAAGTATCTCGATGGCCGAATCATCGGGCCGAAAACCGTTTTCGTTGTCGTGGTCGGCTCCGGTCACTCCATGTATGGCCAAGGGATCAACTATCGCATCAAGCGGCGCACCGGTTACGACAGCCTCAATCTGACTTGCGTCGAGAACGGCGAACCGATCAAGGTCTCCCGTGGCCTCGGCGACTTCGTCTACTGCTCGCCCGAAGTAAAACGCGACAAGTAAGCGGGAGGGCGAGGCTGTTGCATTGTGTCCATTCATAAAGAGGGCGGCGGATGTATTGTGCCGCCGTTACCAAGGCTTTAGGTTCAACCAAAGCTTCCCGCGGAGCTAAATCCAATCCCCAAAGGCTATATCCCTCGGCAAAGAAGCCGGTCGTGAAGGCTGGGTCTCCATAGCCACTTCTCGCCGCTCATCAGCCGCCTGAAGGATGCCCGACATGATCTCCAGCACGTGATAAGCAAGCTCTCCGCCCGCCCGCGCCGGGCGACCGTCACGGATCGCGCACGCCATATCTAGAACTCCCAATCCACGGCTATTCTCCGCGTACGCGCGATTGACGGGCACGTCGTGCCAATCGCCCTCGCCCTTACCGCGAACGGAAATGGCGCCTCCGAATCCGTTGGGATCGGGCACCGTCAAGCTCCCTTCCGTCCCATAGATCTCAATATGGGGCAGCCGGTGGTGCCACACGTCGAAGCTCATAGAAACCTGCCCCAGAGCCCCGTTCGCGAACTCCAGCAGCCCAAGAATGTTGGTCGGAGTCTCGACCTCGACCACCTTCCCGAACTTCGGTTGGCTCGTGATCTGTCGCTTATCGAACGTGGCCCGCGCCATGCCGCTCACCTTGGCCACCGGCCCCATCAGGTGGACCAGCGCGGTCAAATAGTAAGGCCCCATATCAAACAGGGGACCGCCCCCGACCTCATAGTAGAACTCCGGCGAAGGGTGCCAGCTCTCGTGGCCGTGGCACATCATGAACGAATGCGCTCCGACCGGCTCGCCAATCGTGCCCGCGTCGATCAAGTCCCGGCAGGTCTGAAGACCAGCCCCCAAGAAAGTGTCCGGCGCCGCGCCGGTTAACTTTCCTTTCGCCGCCGCTAGCTGAAGAGTGCGTTTACCCGCTTCGCGATCAGTGGCGAAGGGCTTCTCGACGTAGACATGCTTGCCCGAGAGTAGAAACTCGTCATTTACGGGCGCGTGAGCTTTAGGCACCGTCAGGTTGACGACCAACTCGATGTCCTCATTCTCCAGCATCTCCGTCGTGGTCATCGCCTGGGGAATGCCGTATTCGGCGGCCGCCTTTTGAGCGCGCTCTAAATCCAGGTCGCTTACGGCGACGACCTGGAGGGGCGGCATGGCCGCCATGGTCTTCAGATAGATGCCGCTGATGTTGCCGCAGCCGACGACTCCGATACGAACTGGTTCCACGGCGGGAATTGTAAACCATTCCCGGTTTTCACGCCTTTCTAATGCATTACGGCTGAGTTTTATGTGCTCTGCAATGGCGGGAATCGTTCAACAACCCAACTCGCGCCGCGTTTGTGGGTGCGGCGAGAGACTAAAGGAGTTCAGACACAACCATGAAAGGCAAATTACTTTCTACAGCATTCCTCGCGGCATGCGTCCTTATCGGCTGCGCACCCAAGGTCGCAACCGGACCGGACACCCCGAAGGAAACCCTTCCCCCGACCACCGCCGAGGTCGCCCGAAAAGATCTCGTCGGCTATGCCTTCTTCGATGGCAAGGTTTACGCGCCCCCCGGAGTCCAGTCCGACGTCCTCGCCCCCTATGAACTTCCCATCGAGAAGGTTTATGTCACCGCCGGTCAACGCGTTGGCAAAGGTGCCCCGATCGTCAAACTGACGATGCCGGGCACGAAGGAATCCCTCGCCATGGCGGAAGCCAATCGTGACTCCGCCCGCGCCGCCTATGCCGCCGCTCAGTCCGGAACGAATAGTGACCGCGTCAATTCGGCACAAGCGACTCTGAAGGATGCTCGCGCCGCCGAAGCCGCGGCCCGAGCAGAGGTATCGAATGGCGGCATGGCCGACGTCGAATCCGCAACTCAGATGCGAATCGCCGCAGAGCAAGAACTCGCCGCCGCCCGCTCTGAGGCTGGAAATGCCACTTACGCCGAGCGACAGGCTCTCGCCATCGCCGAAGAATATCTGGGCGATGCGCGATCGGGTGCAAATCAGGGAGTCCTGCGCGCCCCGATCTCCGGCGTCGTCACCAAGGTCGAAGCGAAGGCGGGCATGAAGTCCACGAGCCGCCAGCTGCTCGTCACGATCATTAACGTCGACAAGGTTCAGGTTCAAGGAACGGTTCCTCCGGATCTCGCCAAGGAAGCGATCAAAGGCTCTCATGTGCTCATCGCCCTAGATGGCGCGAACTCGGATCCGTTCGAAGGAACGATCACAGAGCTTTCCGTCCTGCCCCCCTCCGAAGGGCAGGCGAGTGCCGGCTACCTGGCCGTCATCAGCTTCGACAATAGCCGCGGCAAAGTCCTGCCCGGCGCGGCGATCAAACGCCTAGCCCTTCGCCTCGGCAAAGCCGAGGACGCGCTCTGCGTCCCGGTGGGCGCGATCACGAAGAACAAAGACGGAGACATGATCGCTACCGTTCGCCAAGGCGAGGAATGGGTCGAGCGCAAGGTTACGACCGGTCTTACAGATGGTGCGTTGATCCAAGTCAAGGAAGGCTTGAAGGACGGTGAAGTCGTTCGAGTCGGCGCCGTAACCGTTGCTGGGTAACTTTCGAAGCGGTTGCAAGAAAGGGGGTCGTCTCACGGGAGACGACCCCTATCTGTTTCTTCAAGGACGGTCTATCGAAGAGTCAGGATTTCAGCGACTCTTACTGCCGGCAAGTCTTGAATTGCTGGCTCGGCTGAGCCACGCAGCTTGTCACGAACTAATCCTACAAGGCCGTCCCACTCGAGTTCTCGATCGGCAAGTCGAATCAGAGCATCGCCCAAACGATCGGCCGCCAACCGAAGGCCAATCGCTCTTTCTGGAATCTTCGGTGAGGCCAGCGGCGCGCTCGTTGCAGCTTTGCTTACTTCAGGAAACTGAGCTTCGAAGTAAGACGTCCAAGCGCTTTCTATATCTCTAGCACTCTTGACGCGAACGGTATGCACATAGTAAGTCTGGATGACTCCGCAGTAAGAATGCCATCAAAAAAACCTGCGGCAATCAAGGCGCGGAAACAACGAGGCGGATCTTCGAGCAGCAGCAAAGAGTGCTTCCTCCGGCGGAAGCAAAAGCGGAAGTCGATAACGATCCCGTTTCATGGTTGGGCCGGTTCTTCGGAGCCGACCCCTCTAACTTCAACCACACAGCCAACGCCCACGATATACATCACTCACAAAGAAACCTTCTAAAGAGTGTAAGGCAAGAGGGGCTTGGGATAGTGACCTCCAGAACTGAGGGGAGTTAGCATGGAGGCCGGTCGAGTCTCTATCTAGTTGATTTCAGCACCAGAATCCATGCCTACACAATCATCGTAGTGCGCTTGACTGGTAGGTTACATGCCTCGACGAACTTTCAAACTTCAGGCGTCGAAAACACGCAATGCTTCTTCAACACCTGGTGGCCATGCATCCAGATGATCCCCGAGGGCAATTGGGCTGAAGTGCTCGAACTTTGACGTCCGCAAAATACTTGCTTGACGAACGGCGATCGTCTTCCACTATTCCGTAGCGTCCTTGTGCGGCTGATTCCGGATGTGGATGATGTCGCATCGGCACGCTGCTGATGCATGATGGGCAGAGCACTGGGCAATGTCCTCCGCCTTCAACGTTCGCCGGATTCCTGTTTGGCTGGATACTCCTCGAGGGTGTGATGCTGCTCACATTAAACGCAGGGTTGCAGCTTACGGTTACGGGCGCAATCAGAAAATTTATAGGCACAAACCGTAACCCCGCCAAAGGCCAATTTCGTTTCTATCTAGCAGGCCCGTAGAGGCCGGGAGACAAAGATGTCGGTTAAAAATTTTGATGAATTGTATGTTGAGGAATTGAGAGACTTGTACAGCGCAGAGCGACAGCTCATCGCCGCTTTGCCGAAGGTTGCGAAGAACGTTACGGACCCCAAGCTGCAGAAAGCGGTGGAGGATCACCTTCAGCAGACCAAGGGTCAGGTCGAGCGTCTCGAGAAGATTTTCGAATCTCTGGGAGAGAAGCCCGGCGGTCACAAATGCAAGGCGATGGCAGGGCTGATCGAAGAAGCCGATGAGCTTATTGAGGATGTCGAGAAGGGACCCCTCCTCGACGCTGCCCTCATCGGTGCCGCCCAGAAGGTGGAGCATTACGAGATCGCCGGCTACGGCACGGCGCGAACGTTCGCCGAGATGGTCGGTAAATCCGAGCACGCCATGTTGCTCCAAGAGACGCTCGACGAAGAGCGAACAACGGACGAGAATCTGACCGCTATGGCGACTTCCAAAATCAACGCCAAGGCTGAGAAAGTCGGAGCCACGGCCTAAGATTTCGCACCGACGTGGCCTGGATTCATTTCCAGGTCACGCCAGGCGAATACGGAATCGACCTCTGGGCCACCAGCCCCAAGTTTCTAAGTCCGAATTCCCGGAATGCCGGGCTCTCTGGTACATTGCATGAGCCAATGAGTTCCGTGATCCAGTTTTTGCTTCACTTGGACGAGAATCTGGCTCGCCTGTGCGCCGAATACGGCACCCAGGTCTATCTGATCTTCTTCTTGATCATCTTCGCCGAGACCGGCTTGGTGATCTTCCCGTTTCTACCCGGCGACTCCCTGCTGTTCACCATCGGCATCCTCTGTAATCAGGGCGCGCTCAATATTTGGATCATCATCCCAACCCTCATCGCCGCCGCTTTCATCGGTGACAATCTGAACTATCAGATCGGCATGCGGATCGGCCAGAAAGCCCTCGAGCGCGGGAACTCCCGGTTTATCAAACCGGCCCACATCAAGAAGACCCAAGAGTTCTTCGTCAAACACGGCGGATGGGCCCTGGTTCTCGCCCGGTGGGTTCCAATCGTGCGAACCTTTATGCCGTTCGTCGCCGGGATGGGAGCTATGAAGTTCCCCACCTTCTTGTTCTGGAGCGCCATCGGCGCCGCGATATGGGTGGGCGGCTGTACGATTGGGGGCTACTTCTTCGGCCAGATCCCATGGGTGCGCGAGAACTTTGAACTGGCGATGCTCGCCGTCATCATTCTCAGCATCGTCCCCATGATCATCAAGATTCGACAGGCTAAGCGCGCAGGATGAAGGTTGGCGTCTCCGCCATTCAAGGCGACTTCGAAAAGCACATGGTCGCGCTGCGGCGCGCGGATTCCACGATCGAAACCATCGAAGTTCGCACTCCGGAAGACCTTGAAGAGGTCGACCGACTTATCATTCCTGGCGGAGAAAGCACCACTGTCGGCTTGCTGATGCATCGGTTCGGTCTTGGCGATGCGATCCGCCGACGAGCGACCGAGGGCATGCCCCTTTGGGGAACGTGCATGGGCATGATCATGATGGCCCACGATATCGAGGGGCGCGACCAATACTCGCTGGATCTTCTGGACATCACGGTCCGCCGCAACGCCTTTGGGGCGCAGATACATTCCTTCGAAGACGAGGTCGCAATCCGGGGCTTAGATGAACCTGTGACCGGGGTCTTCATCCGTGCGCCCATCGTGACCCGGTGCGGCGAAGGGGTCGATGTTCTGGCTTCTTATGAGGACAAGATCGTAGCCGTCCGCCAAGGCAATCGCATCGGAACCTCGTTCCATCCCGAGCTCACAGACGATATCCGCCTCCACCGCTGGTTCCTCGAGATCGACTAATCGGGCAGGGGCTGATTCTTCGTTTCCGGAGCCAAAGGCAAGATCAAAATCCCGAGGATGTAGATCGTCGAGGCGATGGCCACGCCAACCGCCACGGCGCCTTTCTCCTGCCCGATCATCATGCCCGTGAGCCACGGTATCGGGGCGCTGAGAATGCGGGCTGTGTTGTATCCAAATCCCGCCCCCGTCGCCCGAACGGCGCTGGGGAAGAGCTCGGGGAAGTACAGCCCGAAGACGGCCGAAACTCCGATCGCCGCAAAGGAGAAGCATGGAGCCAGCAGGCGTAGCCCTTCGAAATCCGGCTTGGCCTTCAAGCCGAACCAAAAGATAGCGAGCGCGAGCGCGAAGCCGCCGCCGATCGCGATGCGCCGGCCGTACACCTTGGCAATGAAGGGAAAGAAGAAGACTCCGGCCAGAGTCCCGAAATGCTGGAAGAACGTGATGTCGCTCGTCCGCGCACGGATCGCCGCATCGGACAGCCCCTCGCTGGCTTCCTTGACGAGGTTCGGAACCCAATAGGTGGCCGTCCCGGCCCCGGATATTCCGATGGTGCCGATCAACATGATCAGGATCGTCCGCCACATCAAATCCCGCCGCGAGAAGAGCGCGATGACGGGGTTCACCGTGATTTCCTTGCGCTGACTCTGCACGGTGTCTTTGACCACAAAACGAATGAGCACGACGACGAAGGCGGGCGCGATGCCGGCATAGAAGAGCATGGACCAGTGCATGTCCTTCATCGTGAAGTTGAGCAACGCCGCCAGCCATGGTCCAAACGCGGCCGCCGTCTGCAAGATCGCCGCCGCGATCGGTCGCTCCTTGTCCGTGAACGCCTCCGCCACCAGGGCCGCGCCCGCCGCCCATTCGCCGCCGATTCCCAGAGATGTAAAGAAACGCACTACGATGAGCTGATCCGTGTTCTGGCACAAGCCGGTTAGACCCGTGAATAGGCAATACATCAAGATCGTGACGATCATGGTCTTGCCGCGACCCCAGCGGTCCGCGAGCACGCCGAAAATGAGGCCGCCGATCGCCCATCCGAAGATGAAGACCATCTGGATCGCGCCTTCCACGGCGGGCCCGTGAAGCTTGTAGTTCGCTTCCCCGCCCAGCATTTCCTTGAGCATGGGCACCTTGGCAAGGTTAAACAAGGCGGTGTCCATGATATCGAACACCCACCCGAGCCAAGCGACGAGCAGAATGAGCCAGGAACGGCGCATGGGCGATTATGCGCTAACGACGAGGTCGGAATTGTAGTGAAGCCCGACGTTCTCTTTCCGCGCGATCGCGCCAGACACGACGTGCTTGGCCACCATCAGCAAATTCCAGGTCTCGCACGAGTATTGCGAGAACGGCGCGCCGGATTGGGCTTGGTATTGATCGACGAGTTCGTCGATCTCTTTCCCCGCTTTGGCCAATCCCGCGTTCGTGCGAACGATGCCAACGCTCTCCGTCATCGTGTTTTGCAGAGCTTTCCGGATGTGCACGGCATCAGTTTCGAGAACGCACTTGGGAGGATGCGAAACCGCAGTTCCCTCTCCGCGGTCATTCTTCGCCGCTTCCGCCGCGGCGCGGGCGAAAACGAGGGCTTCGAGCAAGCTGTTGCTGGCCAAGCGGTTGGCGCCGTGTACGCCCGTGCGTGTCACTTCGCCCGCGGCATAGAGGCCGGGCAAGCTGGTTCGGCCATGCAGATCGGTGTTCACGCCGCCGCACGCATAGTGCTGGGCAGGAACGACCGGAATCCAATCCATGCGGGCGTCGATGCCGACCGTCTTCAGCTTTTCGTAGATTGTCGGAAACTCGTGAAGGATCTGATCGGGCGCGAGGTGGGCCATGTCCAGATAGAGGCACCACGTGCTCAGCTTCTTCATCTCCGCCTCCATCGAGCGGGCGACCACGTCGCGCGGGGCGAGTTCTAGGCGCTCGTCGTAGTCCCACATAAACCTATGCCCGAGATGATTTCGCAAGGTGCCCCCCGCGCCGCGGACGGCTTCTGTGATCAGAAAGCTCCGCATCTGCGAGTGATATAGGGTTGTGGGGTGGAACTGCATGAACTCCATCTCGCTGATGGCAACACCCTTGTCGGCGGCGAGGCCGATTCCGTCGCCTGTGGCGACATTGGGATTCGTCGTGTGCAGATAAACGCGCCCACAGCCGCCCGTCGCGAGCATCACAGCATCAGCGACATACTCTCGATGCCCGAGGCCCTCGATCTGGGCGGAAGCACCGATGCACCGGCCGTTGTCAACGAGCAATTCGGTCACGAAAGCGTGCTCGACGACCTGGATGGCCGGATTCTGGCGGACGGCGTTCACAACCGCGCGCTCGATCTCCCAGCCCGTCTTATCGGCATGGTGCAGGATTCGGTGACGGCTGTGGCCGCCCTCCCGGGCAAGCGCGAAATCGCCATCGCCTTCGGTGTCGAAACGGGCTCCCAATTCTGCGAGCCATCGGATGGATTCCGGTGCCTGCTGGACTAGGAAACGAACGGCGTCGACATCACACTCGCCG
>JBKJIP010000300.1:0-8038 GCA_046598515.1 Fimbriimonadaceae bacterium
CGAAATCAATGCTTACATGCGCGTACTCGACAAGGCATCGCCGCGCGTGATGGTTCAAAGCATGGGCATGAGCGAAGAGGGACGGGAGATGATTGCCGTCGTCATCACCGACGAAGCCAACTTTAAGCGGCTCGACAAGATCAAGCAGATGAACGATCAACTCGGCGATCCGCGCAAGCTGGTAACCGGAGGCTACAAAGGGGACGGCAAACTGACGGGCGCGGATGAGAAAGCGAACGCGCTGATTAAGGAAACCCTGCCGATCTACTTCGCGACGGCCGGCATGCACTCGCCCGAAGCCGGGCCGCCCGAGATGCTCTTGGAACTGGCCTACCGGCTCGCCGTTAGCGAAGATCCCATGATTCAGCGGATTCGGAAGAACTCTGTGGTCATCCTGACTCCGGTTCTCGATCCTGACGGTCGCGACCGGTATGTCGAGACCTACCAATACCGCAAACAGAACCCGACGAAGCCGGCGATCCCTCTACTCTATTGGGGCAAGTACGTCGCCCATGACAATAACCGGGACAACATTGGGATGGGGCTCGCACTGAGCAAGAACTTGGTTCAAACCTGGATGCAATACCACCCGACCGTGCTCCACGATCTGCACGAATCGGTGCCCTTCCTTTACATCTCGACGGGCACCGGCCCCTATAACGCTTGGCTCGATCCGATCACAATCGATGAATGGCACATCATGGCCTACAACGAGGTCAACGAGATGACCAAGCGCGGCGTCCCGGGAGTTTGGACGCACGGCTTTTACGATGGCTGGGCTCCGAACTATGCCTTCTACATCGCGAACGGCCACAACGCGATCGGAAGGTTTTATGAGACCCAAGGCGGCAGCGGCGCGGACACACGCGTGATCCAAGTTGGGAATCAGACGCAGCGCCAATGGTTCCGCCCGAACCCGCCGCTCAGCAGCGTGCGATGGTCGCTCCGGAACAATACGAACCTGATGCAGTCCGGCGTTCTCCTCGGCATGGCGAACCTCGCCGACAATAAAGAGAAGTTCCTTCACAACTACTATCTGAAATCCAAGCGCAGCGTGATGAAACCCTGGAACGAGGGTCCGGCCGCCTACGTGCTCAGCGCGAAAGCAGGTCGGAACTGGAATCTGAACGAGCTCAAGACGCTGATGAATCGGCAAGGCGTCGAAGTGACGACGCTGCAATCGGAAGCGAACGTCGGCGAGAACAAGCTGGCCCCGGGATCGCTGGTCGTTCGCATGGATCAGCCGTACAGCCGCATGGCGGATATGCTGCTCGATCGCCAGTATTACAAGGCAGACGATCCCTCGCCCTACGACGATTGCGGCTGGACATTGGGACCGCTATTCGATGTGAACTCTACTCGGGTAACCGATGCCTCGGTTCTCGCGAAAGCGACGGCACCGACTCCCGCGAAATGGGAGGAGGCCAAACCGTTCCCGATCGACAAGAGCAAGTTGGGGCGGGTTGCCATTGTTCATACGTGGCAGAGCACTCAGGATGAAGGCTGGGTACGGATGGCATTCGATGCCGCCGGCGTTCCCTTCACGTACACGTCCGTTCATGAGCTCCGGGACAACGCGGATTTGAAATCGAAGTTCGATGTGATCGTCTTCGGCCCCACCAACGGCAGCGCGCAAAGCATTGTCAACGGCGTTGCGAAGGAAGGCGATCCGATTCCTTGGAAGAAGCTCCCGGATTTCCCGCATCTCGGCGGTCCCGATTCCACGGATAACATTCGGGGTGGCATCGAACTGACCGGAATGCTCAACCTCCAGAAGTTCCTGAATGATGGAGGGCTCTTGATCTGTATGGCGGGAAGCTGTGCGGTGCCGATCCAATACGGCCTGGTGAGCGGAGTATCAATCACTGAACCACGCGAGTTGTTCGCACCGGGTGGCGTTTACATGGTCGATAACACGGCCAAAGACAATCCCGTGGTGGGCACCTATGACGAGACGATTGGGGTCTATTTCGACCAGACTCCCCTGCTGTCTCTAGGCGGCGGTGGATTCGGCGGAGGCGGAGGCCGCGGTCAGCAAACCGGTGCCCGTCCCAGTGGCCGCGGCAGCCTAACGGACCCCGACGTCGTTCAAGGTCGCCCTCCGCACACCGCGCGTGCGATGCCGGGCGATACGCCAGCCACGCCCGCTCCGCAGCAGGGGCCGCGACCTCAGGTACTCCTCCGCTTCGCTCCGCAAGAGAGGCTCCTGATATCTGGGGCTTTGGCGCAGGGCGAGGAGTTGGCGGGCAAGGCGGCGCTCATTCAGTGCCCGGTCGGCAAAGGCAATGTGCTTCTCTTCGCGATCAATCCGATGTGGAGGCACAGCACCCAAGGATCTTGGGCGATGGTTTTTAACGCTGCGCAAAACTGGAACAAGCTGAGATAGGGCCATTTTAACCCGAAGGACAGCGGATGTATTGTGCCGCCGTTCACCAAGACTTAGGTTCAACCATAGCTGCCCGCGGGGCACGATGCATCTCCGCGCTCCATGAAAGTTCAAGAATTCAAACACTATGCGACGGCCTCGGTGCCTCCCCGCCCTCCATGCATTTCTGCGTCCGAATGCCCGTCACTTCTTGGATGGTTCGCCCGTTAAGCTACAATAGAGTTACATGGCCCGAAGACAATTCAGACAGTATCAAAGAAAAATCGATCCTGACAAGGAACAGGGGATCGAGGTTGAGGGCGTTGTCGTTGAGAACTTGCCGAACGCCCGGTTCCGGGTGAAGCTCGACGATGGCGACGGAATCGAACTCCTTGCTCACATCAGTGGCAAGATGCGCATGCACTACATCCGCATCCTCCCCGGCGATCGCGTCAAGATCGAAATGAGCCCTTACGATATGACCAAGGGTCGCATCGTTTATCGCTTCAAGTAAGGTCGGCGTTCATCGCGTCGACCAGAGCGACCTGCTCTCGCTGGAACGCTTCCAGCTTCTCGGCGAGGCCACTGTCGGTGGCCCCCAAAATCCTAATCGCGAGCAATCCCGCATTGCGGGCATTGCCAATTCCGACCGTGGCCACCGGCACACCGCCCGGCATCTGCACGATGGAGAAAAGCGAGTCTTCGCCACCCAAGTGCTTGGTCGCGACAGGTACTCCGATTACGGGCAACGTGGTCATCGAAGCAACCATCCCGGGCAGGTGCGCCGCCCCGCCAGCGCCGGCGATGATGACCTTCAGTCCGCGCTTTCGCGCGGTCTTCGCGTAGTCGACCATCGCGTCCGGGGTCCGGTGGGCGCTGACCACTTTGATCTCGAACGGCACCCCGAACTTCTCCAGCTCATCCGCCGCCGCGCGCATGGTTTCGAGGTCGCTCTTGCTTCCCATGATCACTCCGACTACAGGCTCTGCCATCACCATTAGGATAGCCGTTAGGTTGGCCCTCGCGGGGCACGATCCATCCCCGCGCTCCATGAAAGTTACTAAAAACTGAACGTTGTTTCGGTTTTTTTTTAGATGGAAACTCTGGGAAGGTTGCGAGGCTTCTTCCCCACCCCCCTGCTACCCTCCCCATGACACGAACATTCGCGGAGAGGGGGAGTGGTTGCGCGGAATCTATACAAAACAGTAAACTATAAGCACTCCACCTATGCTTGAAATTAGAAATCTATGCGCCGGGATCGAAGAAAAGCGGATTCTCAATGGCGTCAATCTCACCGTAAATGCCGGTGAAGTCCATGCGATTATGGGGCCGAACGGCTCCGGTAAGAGCACTCTTGCCAGCATTCTTGCCGGCAAGAACGACTACGAAATCACGGACGGCGAAGTGCTTTTTCAGGGCCAGGATCTGCTGGATATGGACCCCGAAATCCGCGCCGCCGAGGGTGTCTTCCTCGCCTTCCAGTATCCCGTCGAGATTCCGGGCGTCTCCAACACCTATTTCCTCCGGGCAGCCGTAAACGCGATTCGCAAGCACCGCGGCGAGAAGGAAATGGACCCCATGGAGTTCATGAAGTTCATCCGCTCCAAGACGAAGCTCCTGCACCTCGACGACTCGCTTATGAGCCGCAGCGTAAACCAAGGATTCTCCGGCGGCGAAAAGAAGAGGAACGAGATTTTTCAAATGGCCGTGCTCGAACCGAAGCTTTGCGTGCTCGATGAGACCGACTCCGGCCTCGATATCGACGCCCTCAAGGTCGTCTCCGATGGCGTCAACGCTCTTCGCTCGCCCGAACGCGGCTTCCTGGTGATCACGCACTACCAGCGGCTACTGAACTACATCGTGCCCGACTTCGTTCACGTTCTCGTGGCGGGCAAAATCGTTCGCAGCGGCGGCAAGGAATTGGCTTTGGAACTCGAGGAGAAGGGCTACGGTTGGATCGAGGAGCAGGCCACCGCCTTGGCCTAAGGAGATGATCATCGCTACTCAGCCTCCTCACAGTCTCCTCGGCAACTTCGATCTCATCGCCGGTCTGCTCGGAACCTACGGTCCCGAGCCGCTACAGGTTTGGCGTCGCGCAAATCTCGGTAAATACGCCGCCGTCGGCATCCCGACGACGAAAGATGAAGAGTTCAAATATCTGCCTCTTCACGTGCTGACGGAAACAGATTTCAAGCCCGCCTACTCTGCTACGGTGTATCGGGAGGATCTGGACAAGTTCAGCCTCGCCCAGGTCGACACTGTCACCCTCACATTTGTGAACGGCGAGTATGCGCCGGAGCTTTCGAATGTCAGCGGACTCCCCGAGGGCGCCCTAGTGATGAGCCTCCAGGCGGGCCTGGAGAACCACGAAGAGCAAGTCATGCGCCATCTGGGCAAGATCGGCACGCTTGCGGGACGCTTGGGCTCTTCCAACGATGAGCGTTTCACGCATCTGAACAGCGCCTACCTCAGCGAGGGCGCCTATATCTTCGTTTCGAAGAACGTAGCCGTGGAAACGCCGATCCATTTGCTCTTCATCTCGAAGCCGGAGCACGGCGCTTTCGTGGCCCATCCCCGGGTGTTGATACACATCGACGAGAACGCGCAGGCGAAGGTCGTCGAGAGCTACATCTCGCTCGCCGACGGTCTTTACTTCACGAACGCGGTGACCGAAATCTTTGTCGGCGCGAACGCGATGCTCGAGCACACCAAAGTGCAGGAAGAGAGCAAGGACGCCGTTCACATCGCGACAATCTACTGCCATCAGGAGACCAGTTCGACCTTCACGTCGAACAACGCGTCCTTCGGCTCATCGATCTGCCGGAACGATATCAATGCCTTCGTCGATGGCGAGCACACGGAAACTTGGCTGAACGGCGCCTATCTCGGTCTGCAGAACCAGATCCACGATAATCACACGCGAATCGACCACGCGAAGCCGAACTGCCACTCCTTCGAGGTCTATAAAGGCATCCTCGGTGATAAGTCTGTGGGAGTCTTCAATGGGAAGATCTTCGTTTACGAGGATGCTCAGAAGACGGATGCGAAGCAGACCAACCAGGCTCTGCTGTTATCGCCCACGGCTACAATAAATACCAAGCCGCAACTTGAAATCTTCGCCGACGACGTCAAGTGTACGCACGGCGCAACGATCGGCCAGCTTCGGGACGATGCCTTGTTCTACTTAAGAGCGAGAGGCATTCCCCTCGAAGAAGCGCGAAGCATGCTCGTGTACGCTTTCGCGGCCGAAGTCCTCGACAAGATCACCATCGATCCCGTTCGCATCGCCGTCGAGAAAAAGCTCTACGATCGTCTAAACGGTCTCTAAGCAGGGGGCGGGGCAACGGCTTCGCCTACTGTCTATTGCTTCAAATGTGCCTCTTCAGGTACAATCTGAGTTCGTTTCGGTCCGGGATAGAAGCTTCCCTCTCTTTCGCGTGACCCGATTTGACACAGGTTTAGACTCATGGCAAAACAAGTCACCAGCGTAATCAAGCTGAATATCCCCGCGGGTAAGGGAACGCCCGCCCCTCCCGTCGGCCCCGCACTCGGTCAGGCCGGCATCAACATGATGGAGTTCTTGAAGAAGTTCAACGAGATGAGCGCGCCCCAGATGGGCTACACGCTTCCCGTTGAGATTCAGGTCTACTCCGACCGATCGTACACCTTCCAGATCAAGCAACCGCTGACGAGCGACCTCATTAAGCAGGCCGCCGGGATCACCAAGGGTGCGGCGAATCCGAAGACGGACAAAGCGGGTGTGCTCACTCGCGAGAAGCTCCGCGAAGTCGCGAAGAAGAAGATGTCCGACCTTAACACGGAAGACGAAGAGATGGCAATGCGCGTCGTCGCCGGCGCCGCCCGCTCGATGGGCGTTCGCGTCGAAGACTAAGCTTCTTCGATAAGTAAGGGACGGGGCAATCCATTTTGGATGGCCCCGTTTTGCTGTCTGTGAACCCATCGGTGGAGATAGCCCGTCATGGTCACATGGCCGCTGCTAGCCGTCCGCCGTGGATGAAGAAAGTTGATCCTTACGTCCACGGCTTCAACCCGCTTTTCTTGGTGGCATTGCTCGTTTCTCTTGCGGTGGTGGTGTTTCTGTTTCTGCCCGAACTGCTCGGCCAACGAGGACCGAAAACCCAGTGCATCTCGAACCTGAAGCAACTTAGCACTTCTCTTCATCTTTACGCGGATGCGCACGATCAGCGTATGCCTTGATCGGAGTGGGCTGACGCGACCTATCCCTATGCTAAGAACTGGGAACTCCATACGTGTGACAAGGTGAAGGAGAAGGGTCTCAAATGGGGTTACGCCTTCAACTGGGGAGCCTTGGGAGTGGAAATTTCCTCGGTGCCCGATCAGGTGGAGAGCGTTCTCCTCTTCGAAACCGACGCCCTCGCCAAGGGCGTTATCGCGAACCTCGCGGCAGTGGGCACGCCGCGCCATGGTGAACGCGTTACTGTCAGTTTCTTTGACACGTCAACTAAGACTAGACTTCCGCAGGAAGTCCGATCGATGGGGCCTTAGAGTTTCGCTTGCGGTCAAATCTAGTCGAAATCAACTTTGGAAGCACGGAACTCCCAAATGAAAGTCGCGATTCCGAGCAGACCGGCAACCACGGCGGGAACGAGAAGGTCTTTCAATCCGAGGAAAACGGCGAAACCGAGAAGGCAGAGTCCGAGGACCCATCGCCAGTATCTCGCAAAACATCCGCCATTGGATTGGAGCGCGCCGTCGAGAGCGCCGTCGACAATGTCTCCAAGTTCGTTCAAGTTAGCACCACCAGCAGTTTACGTGGCCAACTGTGCTCCGAGGTTGCGGCCAGGGTCCAGGATGGTTCCAAGGCTCGATCTCCCTTGTGGCAAACCGAACCCATCGTGGTTCGTAGTCCGTCCAACCCGATATGGATGGTGACGGTCCGAGCAACCCTGCGGCGAAAGCCGACTCGTTCGCTGGGAAGGTCAACTTACTCGTCCTCACTTGCGTGCTGGCCGCACTCGCCCTCGTTCTGTATCGCCTACCCGCTCATCTGGATAACTTGCGGCCGAAATCGCAGTGCTTTTCAAACATGAAGCAGGTCGGCACCTCGCTCCATATGTATGCCGAGGCGAACGATCAACGTCTGCCCTCTTCAGAGTGGTCAGATGCCATCTATGTCTATGCCAAGAACTGGGATTTGTTCACTTGCGACAAGGTTCGGGAGAAACAGGAAAGATGGGGATATGCCCTCCACTGGAAAGCCTTAGGTGTGAACTTGACTTCGGTCTCTGACCCCGCAATGAGGGTCATGCTCTTTGAGACCGATGCACTCGGTAAGGGCGTCGTCGCGAACCTCGCGGCGATCGGCACGCCGCGCCACGGCGATAGAGTTGTGGTGGGCCGATTCGATACGTCGACGAGGTCGATGCTTCCGGAGGAAGCGCGATTGTTGGAGCCGTAGAGATCTGTCGGCAAGGCCGTGGAACTATGCCAAAAGGTGAAGAGGGCGGCGGATGTATTGTGCCGCCGTGACAGGGCCATCAGGTTCGCCAAAGCTGCCCGCGGGGCACGATGGAGGCTGTTGCATTGTGTTGGTTTGCTTCGTCTTTAGGATATGCCCAAGCATGTGAGGAAAATGCGGGTTTTCCGGCGTGAGCCGGAGCCTGAGTTGTTTCCATCTAGCTTGGAATCGAA
>JBKJIP010000366.1:0-5023 GCA_046598515.1 Fimbriimonadaceae bacterium
GAAGAGAGTCCAGCGCGTGGTCGAGCTTCGAAATCCCGTTAACTTCGCTCAGCATGCGTCGACCGATATCAATACATAGGATGACGGGCTGGTTCCGTTCTTGTTCGTACTGGCGAATCGTCAGCTTGCCGCGGCGAGCGGAGGCTTTCCAGTCCAGTTTCCGGAAGTCGTCCCCATCCGCGTAGTCACGCAGTGACTCGAACTCAGTTCCCAAACCTCGCATGCGGGATTTGCGGATACCCAATTCGCGCAACTTGCCCTTCTGTTTCAGCAAGTCGAACTCACGCAGGGCGAGCACATTCGGATAGACCCGAACCGGCTGCTCGGTGGTCAATCTGTATTCCCGCTCGACCAGACCAAACGGGCACAGGATGCGAACGTAGGTGCCGCGAAAGATGTCGGAGCCCCGGATGGGAGGCGTGACGCGGTAGTCGATCACGCTCGACTCGCCGGGGGCTAGTTTGAGGGGAAACTCATGTCGGCTAACAGCAAAGCCGGGCGGCGGTTCATCGCGGAGACGACCGCGCATGGATTCCAAGCCATCATTCTCGATCGTGACCTCGATATGGTTGGGCACTCGCACCGAGAGCACGGGATCAAACTTGCGTCGAAGCTTGAGATTCGATGCGGGCGGGCAGAGACGGAACGTGATGTAAGCGGCGAGGATGAGCAGGACATCGTAGGCCAAGATGATCCCCACCGACTCCACGAAGCCCGCAACCATGGCCAAGGGAATCCCCAAGGCGATGAGAAGCCAGAAGCGCCGCGTCGGTATCACTGCGCCTTCCATTTTGCATGAATCGAGGCCGCCAAGCCCAAAACCTGAAGAAGAGCCTCAAGTTCTCGACCCTGGAAGCCAATAAAACGACTAGGGTTCGAATCATAAATGAGTCTAACGACACATAGCCGTCTACCCGTGGAAGCGTTCGCGGTAAGAGTTCGATGGGTTCTCATCGTCGCCGCCGCCATCTTGATGTCGGATCGACTCACGAATCCCATCGTCCCCGCAATTCTTTTTCTGCTCGTAGCGAGTAATGTTCTCGCTCATACGGTCATCCGCACGGAAGAGTTGTATGAGAGTCGAGGGCGAAAAGTGGTGCAGGTCCTGCGCCATCTCGATCCTTTGCTCGTGGCGACGGCCGCCCTCTTTCCCGCCCTCTTCGGCTGGATGGTCTGGGTGCTCTACATTCCGACCTTTGTGAGCTACGCGCTCCTAGCGAAGAACCGTTCGAGCACGATTATCTTGGCCTTGGCAACGGGTTTGCTGCAAGGTGGTGGCGTTTTCCTGGAAGGGAAGCCGATGGTCCAGCTCATCTTGCCCCTCGGAACGCTGCTCTTTAGCGCGATCTTCGGTATTGCCCTGGCCTCTTATCAAGTCCGCGAGCAAAACCTGTCGGCTCGTGATCGACGGCTCTCCGCCGTGCTTGCCGTTGGTGGAGCCTTGGGTGACATCGCCGACCTGCGGCAGATGATGCTCCAGACCTTGAAAGCCGCTGTGCAAGAAACGCGAGCGACTTGCGGGTACATCATGCTCCTCGACGAGGAGAACAACATCGACCTGATCACCGAGGTGGCTTACGCCGAGACCGGTGAGTTCGAGTTTCCCGTGAAAGTCGAAGTCGGCGCCGGCCTTTCTGGTTATGTCGCGAAGATGGCTCAGCCCATTACTCTCGCCGTCGAGAACGACGAAAACGAGGATTTCGACGGCATCAATACGGGTGTCCGATCAGCCGCTTCCGTCCCCTTGATTTCCCGCCGCTACCAGAAGGCAAGCCAGGCCTCAGGTGAGCAAGTGCTGGGCGTCATGACGCTGCTAGACACGAAGAATCCGCAGGCTTTCGAAGATTCCGACATGGAGCTTCTTCGCACGCTCAGCTCTCTCGTCGGCGTCTCGGTAACGAACGCCCGCATGGAAGAGCGCCGCCGCATGACCTTCCTGCGCACTTTGGAAAGTTTGGCCACCGCGCTTGAAGCTCGTGACGAGTACACGCGAGGTCACTCGCAGCGCGTCTGCGAAATGTCAATCATGATCGGCGAGCGCATGGGACTCGGCATGGACGCTCTGGAAGAGCTCCGCGTCGGCACGATCCTCCACGATATCGGCAAGATCGGTGTCCCGGACGCGATTCTGAATAAGCGCGCCCGCTTGACCGACGACGAATTCGCGGTCATGAAAACGCACCCTGTCATCGGCTACGAAATCTGTCGCCCCCTGATGCTCTCGGAAGGCGTTCTCTTGATCATCCGCAACCACCACGAGAAACTCGATGGCAGCGGCTATCCCGACGGCCTTAAGGGTGGCGAACTACCGCTTTCTCTTCGCATCGTCTGCGTCGCCGACGCCTTCGATGCCATGTCCTCTCGACGTCCCTATCGTGGCGTCATGGAGATGGGCACGGTTTTGGCCGAGCTCAGCAAAGGTGCGGGCACGCAGTTTGACCCGGTTGTCGTCGAAGTTTTGAAAGAACTCTTAACTTCCGACCGAGTTCACCAACTTTATAAGCAGTATTGGACCCTTGGCCCAGAGGAGCAATTCCAGGCCGCATGAATCTTGTCGTCGTCAACCGTACTGTTCAGACGTTGCCCACTCTTGGAGTCGATCTCGGCTCGGGCAACGTCAAAGTCGTTCAAGCCGAGCAAGTCGCGGCTCGGATCGATGTGCGCGCGGCCGGCACCTTCTTGGTCGATCGTGACACGATCAAGAACGGCATCGTCCAAGACCCCAAGCGGTTTGGTAAGCAGTTCCAGCACAAACTCGAAGCTTGGGAGATCGGACCCTCGCAAGCCGTCTGTTCCGTCCCCTCGAACCTTGCCGTTTTGCGTTGGCTCCAACTGCCAATGCTGGTGGGCGACGAGCTTCGTCAGGCGGCACAGTACAAGGTCAAGCGACATCTTCCGTTTCCGGTCGAATCCGCCTATGTCGAGGCATCGATTCCCGACATCGCCGATGGGGATGCCACTGGGCAATCATTAGTTATCGCTGTCCCGAGAGCAGTCATCGACAGCCGGGCTGAGGCCCTCGAGCATGCCGGTCTCGAAGCGGTTGGTGCCGAACTTGAAGCTCAAGCGATACTTCGCGTTGTCGAGCGCAAGCTAAGCGAGCAGAGCGCTCTTTGGCGCGACGCATCGCTGACCATTATCGACGTCGGAACCAACAATACGCACATGTACGTCGTGCAAAACCAGCGCCTGCAGTTCATCCGGGGCGTGAAGTTTGGCAGCTTGAGGATCGCTGAAGCCGTGGCGGGCGAACTCCGCATTTCGCTGCCGGAAGCCGAAGTTCTAATCGCCCGTCCAGATGCTATGTTAACGCCCGAGGGTCTCCTGCATGTGCAGCTTGGAGAGGAATCGGCCATCGTTTACGTGCACGCCGAGATGGAGAAGCTCACACGGGAGTTCCTGCGGCTGATGCGCTACTTCCGGTCCTTGCATCCGGAGCGCAGCTATGCGGGGATTCTGGATCACGTTTTGATATGCGGTGGCTTGGCCGGTCTTCATGGATTCGGTGAGTTTCTGCAGTCAGCTTTGGGTCTGCGCGTTGAGCGCGCGCGGCCATTCGCCGGCGTCGTCGGCAAGTTTACGAAAGCGACCTTCGAATCCATCGCCTATCGGCAGGAATCGTACACGGTCGCCATGGGGCTCGCCTTGAGCGGACTTCAGGGAATGAATATCGGGGAGGGAGAGCAAGGTGTTCGACGCGAGTACGGCTGGGCGCGGGCCGCAGCCTAAAACCAAGACGATCAACGTTGAAGCGAACTTGATGGCCCAACGGCTTATCGAGCGCCGTCAGCTGCATGAATCGACCCGGCGACGCCTGATGTTGCTGGGAGCGATCACATTCACGGCTCTCTTCACGATTCCCGCGCTATACACGTGGATGGCCACAGTGCGCCGCGCCGCCTCCATGACTGCGGAACGAGAAGCCGCGCTGTCGACCCGCCTGATTGCGCTACGCAAGAAGGAGACAACGGCACGACCCGCGATTCAAGAATCGCAGCTCCTCGCCGTCGTTCGTGGCCGCGCGAACAACTACTTGGGTCGGATATCCCAGTATCTGAACTGTGTCGAGCCGGACCTGGCACTTCGCAACTTGAAGGTTGAGGTCTTGGCTGGAAACATGAAGATGACTTCTCAAGCGGATGCCGAGAGCTACGAGAGTTATAAGAAGTTCATCGTTCGCTGCCAGGAAGCAGTGGGCAAAGACAACGTTTTTCCGCGCTCGGTCAAGGCAAGCAACCTACTTGGAGACCGCGGCGTCGTGTTCGACCTCGAGCACAAGGTGCAGGTGGGACAATGAACACTTCATGGCTGCGTGACGTGGATCCGGGCCAAATCTCCAAGATCACCGGTCTTGCGGTCGCTTTAGCCACGCTCGCCGCCGCCGGTCTCGGCGGAACGGCAATCTACAGCTCTGGACAGAACAAGGCCGCGGAGCTTAGGATCGCTTCCCTGAACCGGGAACTGCGGGATGCGCAGGGTTCGATGAAGCACGTAAACGAGGTTCTGGCGAGCGGCACTCAACTCAAAGGCCCGGCCGGCCGCCCGATCGTCGTCGAGTTTCAGTCCGCCATCGTCAAGGCCGGACGCGCCAACAACGTGCGCATTGAAACACCTCAAGTCGGCGATCCCGCTCTCTTTATCTCGCGGTATAAGAATGCCCCGGACGAGACGCTTCAGCAGATCGAGATTCAGATGAGCCTGAGCGGTCACTTATCCGACGTTGTTCGCACGCTGGATCAGTTCTCGACTTTCCGTATTCCCTTCGAGTTCGGCGAAATGCAGATCGCTCGCGATTCGAGCGTCGAGGGCGCCGGGCGCATCGTCGCCCGCCTGACCGCCTATGTGCTCGTGCCGACGGAGATCGCGAAATGACTACTGGCGATCCGAAACAAGCCGGACTCCTCGGGCTCGTCGCAGTTGGCGCGGTCGGATTCATGATCTACCGTTCCCTGCCCAAGCCTCTTCCGCCCGTCGCCATCCCGACTTCGCCACGGCTGGCAGAGAGCGAGGGAGACGTGAAGAA
>JBKJIP010000398.1:0-5330 GCA_046598515.1 Fimbriimonadaceae bacterium
ATCGGAATGGGGCATCCCACTTCCAGAAAGGCCGGCCGGCCCTCGCGGATGATTTCCAGGGCGCAAATGCGCCGGTCCGTCACATTGAAGCCGCTGACCCGGAGAGAAACGACCAGTGATCGATAGCCCTCTTCCGGATCGTATGGGACGTTCGGAGAGTAGAAGAACTGCACGGGAGAATCAAACGGAGAACGGACTGCAAATCTAACACCGATGGTTTAGTCCGATATTGTTCGGAACGCTAACGAATCGGCCATAATTGACGGGTTCCCCCGAAGCGATGCCTACTCCCACTGTCCTCAATGTCGGCTTCTACAACTACGTGCTCACCGAGAAGATCGTGGCTCTCGTGAGCAGCGAGTCCGCCCCCATGCGCCGACTGGTTCAGACGCTTCGAAAGAGCGATCGGCTGATCGACGCCACCCAAGGCCGCCGAACCAAAGCGGTTATTTTTACAACTACGGGCAGCGTCGTGCTCAGCGCAATCAGCCAAGAGACCCTTGCCAAGCGGCTCTCGACTGGGGAAATGGTGCCGGATGAGGAATAGAAACGCTCGGAACGAGTTTTTCCGCAACATGATGACCCCTTTCCGGGGCCGTGATATCGGTATCGATCTGGGCACGGCGAACACACTCGTTCATGTCGCCGGCCAGGGGATTTTGCTCCGTGAGCCAAGCGTCGTCGCCATCAATAAAGACAATGGCGAAGTAGTTGCGGTTGGTGAGGAAGCCAAGCGCATGCTTGGGCGAACGCCCGCGAACATTGTCGCGACTCGGCCGCTGAAGGATGGCGTCATCGCCGATTTCGACCAGACCCTGAAGATGCTCGAATACTTCATCGGTAAGGTCTCGCGGCGGGCCTTTGCCCGGCACACCGTGGTTGTCGGCATACCGAGCGGTGTGACGGAAGTCGAGCGCCGCGCAGTTCTTCAGGCCGCGGAGCGGGCGGGCGCAAGTAAAGCTTACGTAATCGAGGAGCCCATGGCGGCGGCGATCGGCGCGGGGATGCCGATCGAAGAGCCTACGGGCAATATGATCGTCGACATCGGCGGCGGCACGACCGAGGTTGCGATGATCTCACTGGCGGGCATCGTTCACTCTCGAAGCATCCGGGTGGCCGGAGACGAGGTCGACGAAGCGATACAAGCTTACGTTCGACGGGCCTATAACCTGTTCATCGGTGACCGTACGAGCGAGCACACGAAGATCGAGATTGGCAGCGCCTATCCCTTGGAACAAGAACTGAACATCGAGGTGCGAGGGCGCGACCTCGTTTCCGGTCTCCCGCGCAGCGCGGTGATCACGAGCGAGGAGGTCCGCATGGCGATTCAGGATCCGCTCAATCAGATCGTCGAAGCGGTCAAGTTGACTTTGGAGGCGACGCCTCCGGAACTTGCCGCGGACTGTATGCATCAGGGCATCGTCATCGCCGGCGGCGGCGCGCTTTTGCGCGGGATCGATCATCTCATCTCGTCGGAGACAGGCATGCCGGTATGGATCGCGCACGATCCTCTGAGCTGCGTCGTCTTGGGCACGGGCAAAGTCGTAGAAGCGCTGCATGAGAATCCCAACATGCGGCGAATGTTGGAGAAATCGTCACGGAACTAGGCAAATCCAAGAATTCGGACTGGCTTATTCTGATCGCGCTTTGCGTGGTCGCGGTTATTCTTGGCAAGGTTCAGAGCAGCTCGATCGCCGGCGGCCGTTTCGACCCCCTTGCGCGCGTTGTGCAGACAGTGATTGGCGCGCCGGGATCTGGAGTCGACGGCTTGCTCGAAAGAGGCAGCCAGAACTTCGCCGGTTTCTTTAACGGGCCGGCTCTCAAGGCTCGAATCCGTGAATTGGAAGCTCAAAAGCACCTTTTCGAGACGTACAACAGCAACGTTGCCTACCTCGAAACGAGATTGGCGGAAGCGCTGAAGATGGCCAACCTGCCGGACTACGTTTTCCGAATGGACGATGGCACCGAGCGGACGGCGAACAAGATCCCGGGGCAGATCACCCAGTACTACCCAACTGAAAACCGCCTGACGTTAAATGTCGGGTCTAAACAGGGGGTCAGTAAGGGCTCGGCAGTTGTCTCCGGAGATGGGCTCGTGGGCATTATTCACACGGTCGACACCAATCGCAGCCAGGTGCAGATGATCTGCTCACCCCTTCCCTTTCAGATCGGCGCATCAATTCAATGCGCTCCCCCGGTTGCGACTCTCATACACGGTGAAGCGATCGACAGACTGCTGATTGAGACGAGCGACAAGAACGCGACCATAAAGCCAGGCGACGCGGTCATAACCTCTGGGCTTTCGACCAAGATACCGGGCGGTATTCCCATTGGCCGCGTGCTTCAAATCTCCCCGGATCAGGATCGAGGTTCGCGGCTTGTTCAAGTATTCCCAACCGTTCAGCTCGCCCAAGTCCGTGAGGTTTACGTACTCCGATGAGGCAGGCGCTGGCCATCGCGGCGGGCCTTTGGCTGGCGGGCGTTCTGCAGGCGGGAGCCGCCCCCCACATGGCGATCATGGGGGTTCGGCCCGATCTCCTTTTGACGTTTGGACTCGTTTTTTCACTGCAGCTAACTAGACCGGGGGCAACGGGTGTCGGTTTTTTCGTGGGCATCATCATGGGCGGTTTGGTGGGCGCGAACCTTACGCATTACATCGTCAGTCGCATGTTCGCATGCTTTTGCTTGGGCTGGTCGCGGCGTTTTAGGTTCGAATTGACGTATCCGGCGGTTGGCGGGTCAGTTTTCGCCGGCACCATGCTAGCCGGGCTCATCTTCATGTTCACCGCCGCACCCCGAGACGTGGGTGGCTTCCTTGGAGATACAATCATCGCGGCGACGTACAACGGCGTGCTCGCGCTGCCTCTGTACGCCCTGATTAGGTGGGTTTTTCCGCAACCCTCCCGACGTCGCATTTAGTGCAATCATTGAGTACAGACCATGAGTCAACACGTCAACGTTCTTGAAATGGCCCGCGAACAGCTCGCCGTGGCCGCCCAATATCTAAACCTCGACGAGGGGCTTCATGCCGTCCTCGCCCGCCCCAAGCGTCAGCTTATCGTGAACTTCCCCGTCGTTATGGATAACGGCGATGTCGAAGTCTTCGAGGGCTACCGCGTGCAGCACAACCTGAGCCGCGGCCCGACAAAGGGCGGTATTCGATACCACCCGGACGTCGACGTCGAGGAAACCACGGCTTTGGCCATGTGGATGACTTGGAAGTGCGCCGTCGTCAATATTCCCTATGGCGGCGCCAAGGGCAGCGTCAAGGTGGACACCAAGCGCCTTTCCAAGCGTGAGCTCGAGAAGTTGACGCGCCGTTACATCACCGAGATCAGCATTATCGTGGGCGAGCGGAGCGACATTCCCGCGCCCGACATCGGCACGAACGGTCAGGTCATGGCCTGGATCATGGATACGTGTTCCATGCATGCCGGCTACACCACGCCAGGCTGTGTCACGGGTAAGCCGATCGAACTCGGCGGCTCGCAGGGCCGCGTCGAGGCCACCGGTCGCGGCGTCGTAGTCGCCGCTGAAGAGGCCGCGAAGGTTCTCGGCATGGATCTGGGCAATGCCAAGATCGTCGTCCAAGGCTTCGGCAACGTAGGCAGCATTGCCGCTCGCCTCGCCGAAGAGAGCGGTGCCACGATCGTGGGCGTTAGCGATGCGCGCGGGGCGATCTACAACCCGAAAGGTCTGCCCATCGCGGAGCTATCGCGAAAGTATGCGGGGCGCGACGGTGGTATCTCCGAATATGCCGACTGCGAGAAGATCTCGAACGAGCAACTCCTCGAGCTTCCTTGCGATGTGCTTTTCCCGAGCGCTATCGCCGCGCAGATCACCGGCGACAACGCCGACAAGATCAAGGCGAAGCTGATCGTGGAGGGTGCGAACGGTCCGACCACCCCAGATGCGGATCACATTTTCGCGGACAAGGGCGTGATGGTCGTGCCCGACGTTCTCGCGAACGCGGGCGGCGTTATCGTCAGCTACTTCGAGTGGGTCCAGGACCTGCAGAACTTCTTCTGGGAAGAGGAAGAGGTCAATAGCAAGCTCACGCGCATCATGCGGCACAGCTTTGCCGGCGTCAAGGATGCGATGGACCATCACAAGACGGACATGAGGACCGCCGCTTACATCATCGGCGTCAAGCGCGTCGCCGATGCAACGGTCGGACGCGGCATTTACCCGTAAGGCCCAAGGCTCGAGATTTTCTTCAAATCGGAGAAATTCTCGGGCCTCACCCATTGCCACACGCCAAAGCTACACAACTCCGGTGCGATAGCCTGGTCTCGATGGCGATTAGTTCGTGAGATCGCCTAGAAGCAAATCGTTCCTATTTCGGACTTCGGGATTGTAGGATGCAAGATTTTCAGAGCGACATGGATTTGGAAACGTTTGCGCACGGGAACACTCAGGATGCCCAGCAGGCAGCACAGCGCTTGTGGGTACGAGGTCAAAAGGTGGTCGCAAACTACCTAAGGTCCCGTGGATGCTCCGACGCGGATGATCTCGTGCAAGATGTCTTCCGCAAGGTTTGGGAGCGACGCGCTTCCTTTGAGCCACGAGGTACGGGGGCTTGGATCAAATTCCTCCTCCAGATTGCGCACCGGGACCTGATCGACTGGGCCCGCCGAGAGAAACGGACCGTCACGAACCTCGAAGACTGGGATGTTCCCGATGAAGACTGGGATATCTTTACTATCCTCGCCGACGCTGACGAGGCAGAATTCCTGTGGAGAGCGGCGGACATTCGCTGGCTCGGACTCGCGATAGATCGTCAGACAAGGCCCCATATCTTGGCGGCACAATACTATTTGATGGGAGAAGATCCTCGAGAGATAACGGATCTGGTGCGGGCAGTCTTCCCATCGTTCAACATTGATTTGGACCTGACTCTTCGCGACGAGCGAATGTTGAGAGCCGCCATTTTCTTTGTTCTCTACTCTTCAAACGACGATTTGGCGGCGTATCTCCTCAGTCCATCCGCGCCGCTGAGCCAATCCCGCCTCGATGAACTCATGACCTGTGTTCAGAAGTCAAGGGAGATTGCCCCGCCCAGTGGCTGGACCTGGGACGAGGTCTATATCCTCTTGCTCCGCTTCCGGTTGGGGTTTCTGAACGAGAAGATCGTCCAGACAATACCGGGAGTCGAGGTCCGTGAGATCGAGGCCACGGTTGCAAAGTGTCTGGAGCTCTTTCCATTCCGATCGAAAGCCCTGAAGCTCGCAAGAGGACTCGGTGAGATCGGCCAGGGCAATCGAATGACGGACGCGGGACTCTGGCGAAGGCTCGTTTTTGAGTACCGAGTATTTGATCAATTGCCCCAC
>JBKJIP010000408.1:0-5479 GCA_046598515.1 Fimbriimonadaceae bacterium
TGGCTTGCTCTTGTCGGCTTCCCAGGCGTCCCAGGCTTTCATGTACGCTTGGGCTTCGATGAAGCCGCGGCGATAGACCGACTGCTGACCCATTCGGGTGCGTGGGTAGCGCTGAGGAGTTGGGTTCTGGGCGTTGAAGTTCGGAGTCTGGCCGGATCGAGTGACATTTTCGCCGAGGGCGAACTTGATCATCCGCGGAGCTCCGGGGAAGGGAAGCTGACCAACCGGGCGGTTGTATTTGAACTTGATAACTTGGCTTTGGCCGCCGATGCAGTTGGCACTGCCGTGCAAAATGAGGCCCGTCGTCTCGCCTCCGGCGAGAGCTTGCCAGATGTTCTTGGCGGTGGGGTTCAGGACGTCTTCGATCCGGCACTCAGCGGTGATGCTGTCGGAGCCTTCGTTGGTGGCGTCCGCCCCTCGGTGGACGTGAGCGTCCACGATGCCAGGCATGACGACTTTGCCGGTGGCGTCGATGACAGCCGCTCCGGGGGGAGCCTTCAAGTTTTTCCCGATCTGGGTGATTTTGCCTTTCTCGATTAGCACGTCGGTGTTATCGAGAGAGCCCTTGGTGACGGTGAGCACGCGGCCGCCTTTGATGAGGACGGTGCCCTTCGTTTGGAGCACGTCGCGGCGCATCGTGTCGGTCTCGACGGGGAGCGCGAAACTGGGTTTCAGCAGGGGAGTGCTGAGATCGACGGGGTCGGCGATGCCGACGACAGATATCGAGAAAACTGCGAAGAGAGCGAGTCGCTTCATGGATTCACCTCCACTTTGTTGCCATTGACGAAGATCCATTTGACCTTGGCGTCTTTCGATTTGAGGTCGCCGGTCATGACGACGATATCGGCATCCTTGCCGTTGGCGATTCGTCCGATGCGATCTTCGAGTCCGAAAAGTCGGGCGGGGTTGATCGTCAGGCCGCGCAGAGCATCGTCCTCGCTCAGGCCACTCTCGATGACTCGGCGAACGCCTTCGAGGAAGGAGCCGGGGCCGGAGATGCCGCTCGTTAACGAGACGGGGATTCCCGCTTTCATGAGGGCGGGGATGTTGGCGGCGCGCTCTTTGTAGAGGGAGAGGCGCTCGTCGCGAGCCTCCTGAGGCATTTGATCCTCGGGGCCGGATGGCGTCATGGAGGGCGGATTGCCGATGTCGACCCGGGCGATGACGGGAGTCTTGGCTTCTTTCAGCTCATCGATCAGTTGGTAGGCTTCCCGGCCGCCTTGGATGACGGTCTTGAGTCCGAACTCTTTGGAGAACGTAAGGGCTCGATAGATTTCGCGGTTCGTATCCGCTCCGAAAACGGCCATTTGCTTACCGTCCACGACTTCTTTGAGGGCGGCGAGGTAGTCATCTTTCGGCGTGCCGTTGTAGGACTGAGCGTCATAAAGGACTTGCCGGAAGAGCGCGGTCGTTCCCATGAGGCTGCCGGGATAGCCGCCGCCTCCACCCCCGCCAAATCCGCCGCCGCCCCGGATAGCGAGGTCTTGGCCGTACTGCTTGGCGAGCACGCTCGGTTCTTTTTGCATTTTGACAACGCTCGCGGAACCGCGGAACATTCCGACGCCGCTGCAGAGGAGGGAACTGGTGATTCCGTTCTCATAGCTTGATTTCAGCCGGCTCTCGAGATCGAGAAGATCGGCGGCGATGAGGTTGGCGCGGTTTCCGCTTCGATTTTCGTGCCACATGGTGGCCCAAGCCTTGTCGGTGGCATTGCGGGGAGTGGCATTCGCGGGGGCATCGGGGACTTTGAGGCCGGTTGTGGCATAGGCATCGATGAAGCCGGCATAGACCACGAGGCCTTTGCCGTCCAGGATATCGGCACCTTCGGTTTTGACCGATTTGCCGACTTCCGCGATCTTGCCGTCTTTGATGAGGACGCTGCCGCCTTCGATCACTTTGCCGGGTTCGGTGACGATCCGGGCATTGGTGATGGCGACGGGTTTGGACTGAGTCCACCCCGCCACGGCGAGCGCCATGAGAGCTAGTGACATGGGATGACGCATACGTGAAGCGGAGTTTAGCTTTTTGCGAGGGTTTCTGTTGAGGGGATGGATGGGGTTTAGGGTTTGGGGTTTAGGGTTTGGGGTTTAGGGTCTAGGGTCTAGGGTCTGGGCGGCGTATAGTGTCCACGCCCTACCCACACCCCAAACCCAAAACCCAAACCCAATCTCTATCACCAAAACCCTCAGCCGGTACACTTAGAGGGTGAAAATCGCAGTTCTTCCGCTAAATGCCACCGAAGGCACCCGTCCCGCGCTTGGCCGCCAAATCGCGAACTTCGCCGCCGAAATCGTTCGCGCCGCCGCCGAGGTCGAGATTAACTCGGTGAGCTACCTGGCCCAGATCGACCAGGAGGGAGAGCAGCGAGCCGCCTATGTTAACGTTGCCAACACTCTCGTCGAGTTCGAATTCCTCGCTCCTCTCTTTGAGCAAGGCGATGTCGAGCGCGTCATGGACGGTCTGATCGATCAGCAGGGAGACGACTGGAAAATCACCCAGCGCTTCCACGATAAGGATAACGCCACCGCGATCTTCGAAAAGACTTACGAGTTCAAGACCGCCGACATTTTCGAGAATCTGAAGGAGATCGTCAACGAACTCGCCAAGCATTGTGAGGCCGAGCCGCCCAAGAACGTCGACTTCGGAACCGACAATGCTGAGTCTTTTGTGTCCTTCCTCGAAGGGTATGACGCCTTCCAGTACATCCAGCAGGCGAACGGCATGGTTGCCCGCGAGTTCTCGCCGGATCCTGCCTACGCCGCCCTGCTCAAGTCGTTAGAGCACGACAAAGATTTCCTGGGCCCGTATGAGACTCTCTGCGGCCTCGCCCGCATCTGCGGTCAGTTCCGCCTCGGCACCTTCGAAGAGGCCGAAGCCGCCCTTCGCAAGGCCGCGGACATGCTGCCTGACGACTTCCGATCATGGTATTCCCTCGGAGAGCTTTATCAGGGCGTTAATGTTGGCAACAAGGCCAGCGAAGCATACGAGAAAGCCCTCGCGCTCCACGAAACCGGACGCGAGGAAGCGACCAAAGCCGGCGGGCTCGAAGACTGGCTCCTCGAGAAAGCAAGCATTTACTCGCGACTCGGTGTCGCCCAAATGTCCATGGGCATGCCCGTGAACGCCGAACTCAACTTCAAGAAGGCCATCGATCTCGAAGGTCCGGACAAGCCTTCCCTTCAGATGCTCGCCAATGTGTTGCAGCAGACGAACCGGGCGCACGAAGTTCCCGCGCTCTGGAAGACGCAGGTCGACAAGTTCCCGGACAACGTGCAACTCGTGGTTGCCTATGCCGTCGCTCTGGTGAACGCGGAGCGCGTCGATGAAGGCGTCAAGGTCTTCGAAGAGTCGCTCGAGAAGTTCGACGAAGATGCCAAGGTCTTCATCAAGCGCTTCTATGCACCGCTCCTAGTCCACAAGGAGGACCTGGATCGGGCGATGGACTTCTACGAGGACTGCATCGACGTCGCCCCGAACGACATCCCGCTTCTCACGGAATACGCCCGCACCCTCGCCGCGGCGAACCGTGAGTTTGAGATCCCCGAAGTTCTCGACACGATCCTCGGCAGCCAGCCCGACCCGAACACCCGCGCCGAGACCCTCGCTTGGAAGACCGAGTTGACAGAGCCCAAGCGCGCCGAAGCCGTCCGCAGCGCGGAAGAAAAGGCTGGAGCCGGAGATTTCGAAGGCGCGATCCGCGAGCTGCGACCCCTTCGCAACTGGCTCGCCGACTACTGGAAGCTCTGGGCCGTCCTCGCCGGCGCCCACAACCGTTTGGAGCAGCCCGAAGAGGCCAAGGAAGCCGCCGAGCGACTCATCAACCTCTACCCAGGTTGCGAACCGGGCTATGCCGAACTCATGGCCGCCTTGACGAGCATGGGCCAGTTGGAAGAAGCGTACAACGTCATGCGTTACGCCGCGACCAACATGCCCCAGTCCCTCGGCATCCACATCAACCTCGCCCTCGCCGCCAAGCGAGCTGGCCACGAAGATGAAGCCAAGGGCCTCGCCCGGCAAATCCGAGAAGCCGTCGGCCCGAATCCTCAGCTCGATGAGGTCTTCGCCGAAATCGAGGCTTAGCTCGGATTTAGGTTTCGGGGTACTCCCCTCTCCTTGATCGGATGTACGTGCCGATTAGGGAGAGGGGGCAGGGGGTGAGGGTTCCGCAAGCTCGGAGTTTGGTCTCGGTTTGTGGCCAACGCGACGACGGTAAGTCAGTCGAATGTCATCGCCGAGCCGATACGTGCGCACCAATTCCCAATCCAGACTCTCCCCAAGCGGATCACTACTCAAATCCCCCGACGTCCAAACCGGACCCGCCCCCAAAATCCTCGGGGCAACAAAAAGCTCGATTCGATCCACCATCCCCGCTTTCAGGAAGCGTGCGTGGGTCGCAGCGCCGCCTTCCACGAGCACGCTAGTAACGCCCCTCTCCCAAAGCTGGGTCAGCGCCACCTCGGCGTCTTCGGGGACGAAAACGATCTCCCCCGGTTCATCCATCACCCGACGACCGTCCAAAACCAAATCGCGGGAAGCCATAACTACGCGCAAGACAGGATTGACAAGACCAGACACCCTCGCGGATAACCGCGGATTGTCCTGAATCATCGTGCGGGCGCCAACTAAGACCGCGCCCATATCCGCACGAAGCCGCATCCCCGCGGAACGAGCCTTCGCGCCGGTTATCCACTTCGAGCGGCCATCGGGCATCGCCAGCCGCCCATCCATCCCGATTGCGGCCTTTAGAACGACATAAGGCCGCTTCCGGCGCATGGCCGTCAACCAAACCTCATTGACCTTCTCTGCTGCTGGGGTTTCCAAAAGATCAACATCGACCCCAGCCTCCCGTAGCCGTGTAGCTCCGCCTTCCTTAAGGGGGTTTGGATCACTCACGGCATAAACGACCCGAGAAACACCAGCCTGGATCAGAGCAACCGAGCAAGGCCCTGCGCGTCCATGGCCATTGCAAGGTTCGAGCGTCACATAGGCCGTCCCGCCCCTTGCAGCCTCACCCGCCTGGCGCAACGCAACGATCTCGGTGTGAGGACCGCCCGCGTAGTCATGAAAGCCCTCTCCAACGACCATATCGTCGCGAGTGATAACACAACCAACATGGGGGTTGGGCGCAGGAAAGCCCTTTGCCGCCAGCCGGACCGCCCGGCCCATCATTTGCTCGTCAAGGGCTGGGTTTTTTGTCATGATCCACCAGCGTCCCCTCGATCAGCTCCTTCAGATTCTCCATCTGCTTCTCCGCGAGTTCCTCTGTCTGAAGCCGCCAGAGCTTCCAGGCCAGGATCATGATCGCGAAGAAGACAATGATGAGCAGCACGAAGTAAACGGCGATGAGAATTGTGTAGTTTGCCAACTCCGCTTTCGGGGCCGTCGCCGGGGGGCGGCGAACCATGGCGAGCGGGAATCCAAAGAATAGGATCACTCCGAATATGAGAACCGCCGTTGTCGCAATCCTTAGTCGCTGCAT
>JBKJIP010000062.1:0-2861 GCA_046598515.1 Fimbriimonadaceae bacterium
CACTGGCTGGACATCTGCACCGCCTATACCGGTCAGATCGAACCGATCGATCAGCACATCGCTGCTCTTGATTTGACCGGCCATCCCGACCCCACCGATATCGCCGAGCGGCTAGTCCGCGATCTGGGAAGGGCCGTTCAAAAACCGCTGCTAAACGGGATGTCGCATACCAAATGGATCGCCCGGCTGGCGGCTTGGTTCAGCGAACCCTTGGCAGGCTTACCCGTCGAGCAGCTCACCCCCGTGGAACTCGCCCATCGGGCGCGGCTGAAGTTCTTGGGCTACTCCCGGATCGGAGACGTGCTCGCATTGCCGATGGAGGTCTTGCAGACCCAGTTCGGTGAAGCTGCCCTGGGGATCTATCAAGCGGTTCGCGGCGGGATTTATCAGCCCGTGCGGCCGCTCTACCCGCGGAACTCGATCTGCGAGCGGTTGTACTTTGAATCTCCCGTCGATGAGATCGAACCCGTCTACACCGCCATCGCAGATCTAGCAGGCAAAATCGCGGCGCGGCTGGATGGGCGGCAAGGCAAGAATATCGAACTGGTGATTGAAAGAGACGAGGGTGACCCGATCGCCATTCGTCGCCACTTCACCAAGCCGGTTTTTAACACCGTCACGGCCAAATCCGCCCTGCGCCTCCTCCTTCCGGAAGCCACGGATAAGGTGGCTTACACCGGCTTACGGGCGACCCTCAAGGACCTGGAAGAGTGCCCCGCGAGGCAGCAGAATTTCATCGCCGGAGACTCCCGCCCGGAAGCCCTATCGGCGCTCAACAGTATTCAAAACACCTTCGGTTCCCAAGCCGTGTGCCTTGCCGGCGATGTGGTCGCTCCCCGGCGTGAGCGTGTGCTAAAGGCATGGAGGCAAGCCGTTGGCTGGCAATGAGCTGATCGCGCGATGGCGCGAAGTGGGCGAGTGGTGGGCCGGCGAAACCCCGCGCGAGGTCGCGCGCTTTATCGATGGCAAAGGCGTGCGTCGCGAAGTGGTGAAGGTGCTGACTCAAAACGAAATCCCGTCCATCGAGGCGCTGGAGCCCGAAGACCACCGCGAAGACTACGATCTCCGCATCCGCAAGCGGCGGGATGAGAAAGTCGCCCGGGCATGCGGCTATCTCAAGGACCCCGAACTCGGCATCCAAGCACCCGACCGGCCGACCGCGGCCATGCTACACGTGGTAAGCGGCTACTCCTTCGGACGGAGCGTCATGATCGCCGAGGAAGCTCCCGCGCACGCCGCGATGCACGGCTATTCGGCCGCCCTCATCGCGGACCGGTTTTCCTTGGCTGGTGCCTATGAGTTCGCGCGTACCGCGCTCAAGATCGGCGTTCACCCTCTCTTTGGAACAACGATCGAGCTGGACGACGGTGGGGAACTGGTCCTCTTGGCGATGAACGCGACTGGTTGGCGGTCGCTGAGCCGACTTGTCACAGAGTGCCATATGGACGAACCCCGATGCTTCCCGCTCGCCACGTGGGAGCGGCTGGAGGCACATACCGAAGGGGTGCTCGTGCTGACGGGCGGCGATCCGGGACCGCTAAACCGTGCCCTCGCCGGTCGCCATCAAGATCAGGCCGCCCAAATCCTCGACCGGCTCATTGGTATCTATGGGCGAGAGAATGTTTACATTCAGATCGAGCGAGCCTGGCTGCCCTGGGAGATCAGCGTCAATCACCGGCTCCTCGAGTTAGCCGAAATGCGCGGGGTTGTGCCCGTGGCGGGCGGACCCCTCACGCATCTCGAACCGGGTGTCTTTCCCGCTCAGGATGTCGTCGTGTGCGTGGAATCGCTGTGCTTGATCGATGAGATCGTGGGGCGAAAGCCACATAGAGCCGAAGGCCAACCCGATCCCGTGCAGCCGCCCCGACGGGCTCTGAATGCCGAAAGGCATCCGCGCCCATTGGCGGAGTTCCGGGCGCTCTATCCGAAGAATCCGGAGTTGGTGACGAACACCTTGAAGATCGCGGAGCGATGCGATCCCAAGTTGCTCCCCGGCCGGATCCAGCTTCCCAAATTCTCGGGCGACGACATCGGCATGCTTCGTGAATTCACCCGGCTGGGCGCGATCTCCCGCATTCGCAAGTATCGCCCTGCCTATGACCGGCGGATCGATCACGAACTCGAACGTATCTCCCGACTGGGTTTCAGTGCTCACTTCCTGATCGCGGCGGATATGTGCCGATGGGCACGATCGAAGGGGATTCTCTTTAGCGGGCGAGGATCAGTGGTCGATTCCCTCGTCGCTTTTTGCCTCGGGCTTACCCGAATCGACGCCATGGAGCACAACCTCCACTTCGACCGGTTCCTCCCCGACGATGCGAGCAAGCGGCCGGATATCGACATCGACTTCGAGGCGGCCCGGCGTAACGATGTGCGCGGCTATCTAGCTTCCAAGTACGGGAAGGAGCATGTCGCCACCGTCGCCGCGTTCGGCGCTTACCGCTCGCGAGGCATTATTCGCGATGTCGGCAAGGTGCTCGGTATCCCCGTCGAAACCCTCAAGTATCTGAGCAAGAGATTGCATGGGGGTGTCACTCCCGAGCGACTGCGTTCGGCGATCGACGACCGTCCCGAGCTGCGCAACAGCAACATTCCGGTCGAGCGTCTGGAGTGGGTTTTCCGGCTTGCGGATCAGCTTATGGACGTGCCAACCGGAATCCGCTCCCACTCCTCCGGCGTAATCATCTCCCGCGTCCCCATCCGCGATGTCGTGCCCGTCATGCTCTCCGGCGACGAGGCGGTGCCGATTATCCAGTGGGATAAGCGGAGCGCAAAATTCTGCTTCGACAAGTTCGATGTGCTCTGCCTTCGCGGCAACGACGTGCTCTCCGGATTCCAGCATCGCCGCCGCCGGACGAAGG
>JBKJIP010000075.1:0-3485 GCA_046598515.1 Fimbriimonadaceae bacterium
AGGTTGAGTCTTTTCTTTTCGTCTGCCATATCCGAAACCGCTGATTATTCTGAAGCAACGGCCCTTCTTCGCACATTCCGTGCATACGGGCTCAATTGCTTTCTGGATGTGATCTACATCACGTCATTTCCGAGCAAGCGGACGAGCGAGGTGTTGGAATCGTCGATGATTTGAACAACGATATCGACCCATCCCTTGGTTGGAACCTGGCCAGTGCGACCGACATCAACAACCATGGCCAGATCATTGGAACGGGCTACAACGGACAGATGCGAGGCTTCTTGCTAACACCTGTGCCGGAACCCGCCACGCTGGCAACCTTCGGGTTGGGAATCGCGGCTCTGATTGCAAGGAGGCGCAAACAGAAACCAAATCCCATTCTCCTCCAGCGCGGGGCGGCTCCTCCAAAGAAACGCTCCGCGCCTCCAATATCTTCCGAAAGAGGGGATTTTAGAGGCGCCTGCTAAGCTCCATTTGAAAGCGCGACCATGGGTCGGCGCACTCCAAAAGGGATGTATTTGACTTTCGAGCGATTCGAGGTATAATCGTGAACTCAATCTATGGCCAACCTTAAATCCAGCAAAAAGGATATCAAGCGCACCGAAAAGCGTCGCGCGAAGAATCAGAGCACGAAGAGCGCGATCAAGACCTACATCAAGAAGGTTCGCATCGCGGCTGCTCCCGCCGATGCCCAAAAAGCCATGATCACGGCTCAGTCCGCGATCGATAAGGCCGTGCAGAACGGAGTTATCCACAAAAATCAAGCAGCCCGGCGAAAATCCCGTGCAGCGAAAGCGGCAAACAAGGTAACGTCCTCTTAACAGTTTGTATCAGACCAAACAAGACACTCAAACGGCACTTGCGGGCGAGAAATCTCGCCCGCTTTTTTGTGTCTGAAATGTCTCCCCAGTTTAGGGCGCCGTGCCCAAGCTGGCAGGTTTATTCATACAGGCTGGCGCCCTCGTCGTGTGCAGCTAACCTTCGGCCTTGATGGTGTGCCATCAAACACCCAGCCCGTAGTCTTCCCCAAGGGCAAGCCCGGCGCGTTAAGCTCTGCAGTCTTCCTCTCTCGTGCGATTGAACCTGAACCGGTCGGCAACTGTCGCCTACGCGGGGCACGATGGAGGCTGTTGCAATTGTGTTAATTTTGAAGAGGGCGGAGGATGTATTGTGCCGCCGTGGCCCAGCTCTCAGGTTCAACCAGGGCTGCCCGCGGGGCACGATGCATCCCGCGCACCATGAAAGTTCACAAACTCAAACACCATGCGACAGCTCGATCCCCGCGCTCCATGAAAGTTCCAGATTCAAACGCCACGCTATTGCCTCGAATCCTCCCTGCGCTTCCTGACAGTTCGAAGGTTCTAAGCACAATGAAACAGCCTCCAATGTGCCTCGCGGGCATCTTCTTGAATAAGGCATAGCTACCGAGGCAAACGAACGGTTCGCCGCCCTAATGGTGTGACCATGAGGACGGCGGAACGCGGCATTCCTAGCCGGAGTGCCCTAGTGACCCTTCTCAGGTTCCATGTCGGTATACACGTCGGTGTACACCTGATCGATCTCGGGATGCGGTGACTCGGCGGCCTCGTCGTAGATCTTCTCGGCGCGGTCGAGTTCTTCCGCGTCGATCTGATCCATCTGCGAGCGCGTCAGAACGCCGTTCTCTTCGAGATACTTCTCGTAGAGGCCAAGGCAGTCGCGCTTCGCCATCTCTTCTTCTTCATCCTTGGTTCGATAGAGCTGACGATCGTTATCGGCGGCGCCGTGGCCAACCGTTCGCCATGTCATCGCTTCCACGAGGCAAGGGCGCGAAGTCTCTCGGCAACGGTCGATGATCCGCTTGGAATCCTTCAGAACGGTAACCAAGTCGTGTGCATCGACTCGCTCGTAATCGAAGTCGAACGGCATGCCGCGCTTGTAAAGCTCGGGATCGGCGGCGTGGCGCTCGAGCGCGGTGCCCATGGCGTAGAGATTGTTCTCGATGATGAAGATCACGGGCAGGTCCCAAAGGCCGCACATGTTCATGGTCTCAAAGAAAACGCCGGCATTGGCGGCACCGTCACCCAAGTAGCAGAGAGTGACGCGATCTTCGCGGCGATACTTCGCGGCGAGGGCGAGGCCGCCGCCGAGAGCGGTGTGCCCGCCGACGATGCCCCATCCGCCGTAAAACTGCTTGTCCACATCATAGATGTGCATTGAGCCGCCCTTGCCGCGGCTTTGGCCGCCGCTGCGGCCCATGATCTCGGCCATGGTGGCGACGGGATCGGAACCCAGCACGAGGGCATGACCGTGATCGCGGTAAGCGGTGATCACATAGTCGTAACCCTTGCGGATGTTGTTCAACCAACCGACGACGAGGGGCTCCATTCCAATGTAAACATGGAGGTAGCCGCCGGCCTTGCCCTGGCGATAGGCAAAGTTACATTTCTCTTCAAAGTGGCGAATGAAGACCATCTCGCGGTGATAGCGGATGAGATCTTCTTTGGGCGCCACGAGGTCTTTCTTGGCAGAAGCTTGTTTTGGCACGCTGATTCAGTTCCTCAAACGGGGTATGCCAGACCGTGCTGCGCCATTGAAGCGTGCCTGGTTTGAGTCTATTGTGGCGAATTGGACCGCCTTCCCGCTAGTGGCGGTAGCTAACGTCCAACACGACGTCCCGAATTTCGGGCCGCTGTTTTAGAAGTCGGGCGCATTGCTCGCACTCGGTCTTGATGTTTTCCGGCGCTCCCGGGCCCCGGATTGCGCTCACCGTGCCGCGAACGTAGCAAACGCCGTGCATCACACGAATGTCGGCGAGGGTGAGATCGATGCCGCGTCGTCCGAAAAACGAACGAGCGGCCTTGGTCCCGGACACATCTTTGGGATCAGCCATAACTGTATCTTAGCCTAACTTCGGTTAGAATTCGAGCATGAGCATCGAAGAGATTGCAAATGGGCTCGTTCAGCACTGCCGCGAGCTACGCTTCCGCGACGCGATCAACGCGTATTACTCGCCAGATATCATCAGCGTCGAGGTCAATGGAGAGGGCCGGGAGACCCGCGGCATCGCGGCGTCGCTAGGCAAAGAAGACTGGTTCGACAAGACGTTCGAGATCCTCGGCTGTGAGGTCGACGGTCCAATGATCAACGCCCCCTGTTTCCTCGTCAAGTTCGCGATCAAGACGCGGAAGCGGGAGGACGGTGAAGAGGGAGAAATGGTGGAGTACGCGTTGTACTCAGTCCACGAAGGCAAAATCGTTCACGAACGATTCTTCTAAAGATATATAGACTGCGGTGCTCCCGCACCGCTTTCGTGCGCCGTGCGCGGCGCTCCCAGCCTTGGTCCAGTCCGCGACTCAGCGAAGCGCGCTTCGCAGGCAAAGCGGCGCGGGAGCGCCGCGATAAATTTGACTACCAAGTCTTCCAAGCCGCGTCGTCGGACTCCCAGAGTCCGTTCAGCAGACGCTTCTCCCGAAGCGTGCCCATACTCTGCCAGAAGCCTTCGT
>JBKJIP010000110.1:0-23125 GCA_046598515.1 Fimbriimonadaceae bacterium
ACCGGATGGAGGTCGGGCGGCAGGGGACTCAATGTTCCGGTAGGTTCAACCAGGCTCTCGGAGAGAATCCGCACCTGGGCGAAAGACTCGAGGGGGACGGCCATGGTGCGTTCGAAAACCGCGGCCATCGCGTAATGCACCCAGATGGGGCAGGGAAGGAAGAGGGGGCGTTTGCCAACGATGCGGGCGATGCGGCGGACGGCTTCGGAAAGCACCATCTCTTCCGGGCCGACTACGGCAATCGTCTCATTTTGCAGCCGACCCTCAACGAGTGAGGCGCTCAGGATCTTCGTCAAGTCCTCCACGGCGAGGGGGGCGCACGGCTGTTCGCGGAGGCCGACGTTGAGGAAGACGGGGAAAGTGTGGAGGGCGTGGGACACATGGTCGAGCAGATGATCGCCCTTCCCGTAGATGACACCGGCTTTGATGATCGTGTAGTCGAGACCAGAATCGCGCACGATCTCTTCGGCCGCGAACTTGGATTCGTGATAGCCGGAACCGCAATCGGGGCGGGCGCGCAGGAAGCTCAAAAGCGCGACTCGGCTGACCCCAGCCTCCTTCGCCGCTTCGGCGACATTTCGAGTCCCTTCAACGTGGATGGCTTGATAGGTTTGAACGCCGATTTCCCGATTGATGCCCGCGCAGTGGGCGACGGCATCGCAGCCCTGAAACGCGCGCAAAAGCGCCGCGCGATCGGTGACACTGCCTTCGACCATCTCCGCGCCGGGAAGAATGGGTTCTCGGCGATCCAGGCCGCGGGCGAGAAGGACGACAACATGCCCATCTCGAAGGAGGGATTCGGCCAAATGACGACCAACGAAGCCGGTGCCGCCCGTGATTGCGATTCTCATGACTGGATTATACGTCAATACTATTGAACTTTCAATAATAAATGAAAGTTACACGGGCGATTGGGAGTTCAGAATAGATTAATGGCCCCGACCATCGAAGAGCGGAAAGAAAAGGTCGGCGCGATCTATCGGGAGGAGAGCCGGCGTGTTTTCGCCACACTAATTCGCCTCCTCGGAGACTTCGACACAGCGGAAGACGCTCTGCATGACGCCTTCGCGGCGGCTTTGGAGCAGTGGCCCCGAGACGGGTTTCCCGACAATCCCCGCGCGTGGCTAGTATCCACGGGGCGGTTTAAGGCAATCGATGCCATTCGGAAGCGCGCCCGATTCGATGCCTCGCTCGCCGCCATCGCCGAGCAGCTCGATGCCGATGCCCTAGCCGCCGCGGATCAGCTCGATGAGACGGTCAAAGACGACCAACTCCGTCTGATCTTCACCTGCTGCTATCCCGCCCTTCCTCCCGAAGGTCGCGTGGCTCTAACCCTGCGTGAAGTGTGCGGGCTGACGACGGAAGAGATCGCCCGCGCTCATCTCACAAACGCCGCTACGCTCGCCCAACGGATTGTGCGAGCGAAGAACAAGATTCGCGAAGCGAACATCCCCTATGTCGTGCCTTCTCCAGATGACTTGCCGGAACGGCTCGGGGCCGTGCTTCAAGTCATTTACCTCGTATTCAACGAGGGCTACTTCGCATCCAGCGGCGACACTCTCGTCCGGGCCGACCTCTCTGGCGAGGCGATCCGCCTGGGCGCCCTCCTGCTGGAGCTATTGCCTGAGCCAGAAGTGATGGGCCTCTACGCGCTGATGTTGCTTCAAGAGTCCCGACGGAAGGCAAGGACAACGCAAACCGGCGACCTCATTCTTTTGGAGGACCAAGATCGATCACTTTGGAATATGAACCTGATCGAAGAGGGCATCGGATGGCTCGAAAAGGCTCTGATTTCGCACCGCTTCGGACCTTACACTCTGCAAGCCGCCATCGCGGCCGTCCATGCCGAGGCGGAGGCCACGGAGAAAACGGATTGGCCGCAGATTGTCGGTCTTTACACCGCCCTGTACCAATCAAATCCGTCGCCGGTGATCGAGCTGAACCGAGCGGTGGCCATCGCGATGAGGGACGGGCCGGCGGCGGGCCTTGAACTGATCGACGGCCTTCTGGATCGTGGAGACCTTGTCGAATACCAGTTCGCCCACTCGGCCCGCGGAGAACTGCTTCGACGCCTCGGACGGAATGCCGACGCGAAGAAGGGGTTTGAGAGAGCGCTTCATCTTGCTACGCAAGAGGCCGAGAGACGTTTTCTGGCGGCCAGAATAGAAGCATTAAACTAAGGTGCAAAAAACTTGGCACTAAATCCGGATTTGGGTTGTATAGTTGGATATGCGTTACTTCGCGCTCCTCGCTGTCTGCGGTTTTGCGGCGATTTCGGTCGGTCAGAGCCTCCCCAAGCTGGAGAAATCCATCCCCATCGATATGCACGTATCCTCCGTGGATTGGCATCCGAAAGGCAAGGCTCTTATCTATTCCCGCAAGGATGGGGCGGGCCGCGCGCTGGGCGTTTACTCCCTTGGCCAAGAGCAAGGCAAGACGCTGTTGCCGCTGGCTAAAGACGACCGGTACGAGATCAGTTGGTTCAGTGGCAAGCCGAACGCGCTCGTCACGACCTATCGGCCATTGGTCGAAGACGGCGTCGCCAAGACGCGGATCGAGGTTGCTCTCCTCGACGCGGAGCATCAAACAAGCCGAACTATCTTCAGCCGAGTGTTTGATGGTAAAGAGAAAGCGGGCTTGGATACGGACACCTCTCCGAGCCTGCTGCACGCGATCATCACCCTGCGAACCGTCGCGGGCCTGAAGCACTTTATTCTGAAAACAGGCAGCTTCGATATCATCCCATCGCTAGATCTAGATAAAGCAGCCGAGCAAGGAATTTCTGGGCCGAACTGGTCGCTGGACGGAACGGCCATCTACGCAAACGGGGCCGTAACCGCTTTGCGATCTGGATCCTTTGAAGTTGTCAATGGCACCGTAAAAGTTGCCGAAGAAACGGCAGTGATCGACCGGAAGATTGAACTGACAACTGCGTTCGAAGTGAAGCTCTCACTAGATTCTCTCAGTGCCGGCAACGCTCTCCGGTTGCGATTCACGCCTCCGCCCCCTCCTCTCGGAGCGACCGTGCTCGAACTGATGCCCCAAAACGCGACTCTGCGCCAGGTTCGCTTTAAAGGGGCCTGGAACGAAGTGGCCCCGAATCTGACGCCGATCACCTCGCAAAACATCGCCGTAAACTTGAACTTCGGCCGATCGAAGGGCCAAACGAACTCGGTGTGGCTGACCGGGCCGAAGCAACAAGCGGAAACCGGCGTTCTTGTGACGCCCTTTGCGAGCCAAGCTTGGATTGCTCCTAGGCACACTTCCGTGGCCTATCTCACGGATGGCGTGCTGTTCATCCGCGTCATCGGGCCCGGCTAAAGGCAGGCGCGAAGGCGCTCGGCAGCTTGCTCGGGGGTTAGGTCTCGCTGAGGCTCGGCCAGCATTTCGTAGCCCACCATAAATTTCTTCACCGAAGCGCTCCTTAGGAGCGGCGGATAGATGTGAGCATGCAAGAGCCACGCGCTCGTCGCCTCCATCGAAGTCGGCGCTCCATGCCAGCCCATGCTGTATGGGAAGCTGGTCTGAAACAACCGATCGTAGGCGGAGAGGACAACCTTCAGCAAGTCGGCCAGATCCGTGCGATCCGGCGGAGTCAGCTCATGGATCCGGGCGATCGGTTTCAGCGGGAGAATCAAGACTTCGAAGGGCCACACCGCCCAAAACGGCACCACCGCAAGCCAAGAGTTGTTCGCATAAACCACCCGCTGACCGGCGGCCAGTTCCTGCAGCGCCACATCGCGAAGTAAAGGTGAGCCGTTCGTTTCAAAGTAGTCGCGCTGAGTCTCCAGTTCCTTCGCCGGTAAAGAAGGCAACGCGTCGGAGGCCCAGATTTGGCCGTGGGGATGGGGATTCGAGCATCCCATGGCCGCCCCTTTGTTCTCGAAGACTTGGACCCATTCCCACCTTTGACTCAGCTCGCCCGATTCGGAAGCCCAGAGCAGCACGACATCCTCGATCTCGGCCCGACTCATCTGGGCGAGGGTGAGATCGTGTCGAGACGAAAAACAGAGAACGCGGCATTCGCCCCGCACCCTTTGCGAGCGAAAGAGCCCCCACTCGTCGGTGGCACTCGGCCCGGGCTCATCTGTCAGCGCGGAAAAGTCGTTTCGGAACGAGAATGTGCCTGCGTATAGCGGGTTCTTTTCCCCATTCGCCCGCACGTTGCCGGGACACAGATAACACGAAGGATCGTGCGGTGGGCGGGATTCCTCCGAAGCTTCTTCTTGACCCTGCCAGGGGCGCAGGGTGCGATGGGGCGACACGAGGACCCACTCGTCAAGGAGCGGATTGTAGCGGCGATGAGGCTGACGTTCGGAGTCGAAAAGGCCTTCCAACGTTCTATTTTGGCTGGATCGGGCCGGTAAGCTCTCAGCGTGGCGTACGTCGAGCGTTTCTCAAACCGCGTGGAGGACTACGCCCTTGCCCGGCCCTCCTATCCCGCCGCCATGCTCGACCTCCTGTCGTCACACGGTCTAGGGCCCGCAGCGAGTGTCGTCGATGTTGGGAGTGGGACCGGGATTCTAACCCAACTGCTGCTCGATCGAGGCGCCGAAGTCTACGCGGTAGAGCCTAACCAGGCGATGCGCGAGGAAGCGGAGCGGCAACTCGGCAGCCGTCCAGGCTTTCACTCGATCGCGGCTGGCGCCGAGTCAACCACGCTGGCGGACGGGTTCGCAGACCTCATAACCGCCGCCCAGGCGTTCCATTGGTTCGATGTCACGCCGACCCGTCAGGAATGGGTCCGCATCTTGAAACCCGGCGGATGGGTCGCCCTCATGTGGAACGAGCGCATCGACGAAAGCGAGTTCAGCCGCGGCTATGGCCAAATGGCGCGAGCCTTTGTCGAGGAACAGGGACCGGCGACGTCTCGTTTGATCGATCCCGTGAGAGTAATCGAGGAGTTCTTTGCGGGCCGAGAAAATTTCACCCACCACAAATTTCCGAACGATCACCATCACGATCTGAGCGGATTGAAGGCTCGCGCTCTCTCTTCGAGTTACTGGCCTCGCGATGGCGAGGCATACGAGAAGTCCATGGCCCGATTGGAGGAGATCTTCGAACTGCACCGGTTCGAAGGCCGCGTACGCTTCGAATATGTGACGGAGGTCTTTCTTGGTCAGCTTCGTTAAGCTCGTGTTTCTCGCCGTGGTGGTGGCTGCGATGGCCGGCCCCGGTTCGCGCCGAGAGACCGTCCCCAGCCGTTTGTTCGCCTTCGAGAAAGATCTGGCCCTCGATGAAAGTGGCAAATGGACTACGTCAGTCGACCCTGAGATGCCCTGGAACGAACTGGTTGTTTCCTGGAACTCGGCGCTCGAACCGGACGGCAAGTTGACGATAGAAGCTTCGTTGGACGGCTCGGACACGTGGTACATCCTCGGTGTCTGGACGAGCGATAAGACAACCCGCAAGAGCATTAAAGACCAGAAAAACGGGGACCTCAAAGTAGATACCGACACGCTGATCGTGCCGGAGACCGAGAGTAAGGTGAATGTTCGCATCACCGGCGAACGGGCGACACTTGAACTTGTCACGTTGTGCTTTGCCAATCGAAAAGGCATCCCGCTACCCGCTGCTAAGTCCGAACTCGGTCTCGGCAGGGTGCTGGAGCCGCCGCGGCGAGCTCAGATGGACTATCCGAACGGCAACGTGATCTGCAGCGCAGCGGCTACGTCCATGATCCTCGGCTATTGGGCCAAAGAGCTGAACCACACCGAGCTCGATGTCGACGTGCCGACGGTTTGCGATGCCGTGTTCGATCCCGAGTGGCCCGGGACCGGCAACTGGCCCTTCAACACAGCCTTTGCCGGCTCCCTGCCGGGGATGCGCGGCTATGTGGCGCGGCTCTGGAATATCGAGCAGCTTCAGGCATGGATCGATCGCGGCGTGCCCGTGGCTTGCTCCGTGAGCCGACTCTTACTTCAGGGCAAAGAGAAGGGAAAAAACGACGGCCACCTGGTCGTTTTGGTCGGATTCACAGCCGAGGGCGACCCTGTTTTCAATGATCCAGGGCGAAATGTGGTCCGGATGACCTACAAGCGCGCGGACTTCGATGCGGCTTGGGCCTCGTCGGGGCGAACCTGTTACATGATCTATCCGCGGCGCTATTCGCCCCCCGAGAATCGGGACCGATGCTGGGTTGATTGAACCTGGGAACTGGTTTCACGCTGCTCGCGTTGAACTAATTGGCTCTCGAAGTTTCGACGAGAGCCCGATAATATTGCCAGGTCGAGTCGAGTGGATTTTGCGGTTGGTTTAGGAAAAACCCGCGCTATCGCAAACCACCAAAACGTATACTCTGTGAGCGAATGAAGCGGTCAAAGCGCCTGAAAATTGCCTTCCTCTTGGTTTTCCTCGTTGGCCTCGTCAGCTTCGGGGTCTGGGCGCAGAAAGTTACCGTTTCCTTGGACCCGGGAGGAGGCAACATTGTCGACCGGTTCATCAATGTTGGGAATGCGTTGCGCGATCCCAAAACGCAGTTCTCGAGTTCACGATTTACGATCCTCTTGGTGGGGCGCGATTACAACCATAACAAGAAGGGCATTTCCTACACGAAGAACTCCCGTGCAGACACGATCATGCTTCTCCAGTGTGATCTTGACACTCCGCAAGTGACCGGGCTTTCCATTCCCCGAGATACCAAGGTTCGTGCTCGCGACGGCATTTCGGGCAAGATCAATGCCACATTGGCTCGCGGAGGTACCGATCTCTTGGTTGGCGCGGTCGAAGACTTGACCGGTGTCAAGCCTGACTTCACAGTTTTGATCAAGGCTGATGCCGTCCGCGAGATCGTCAACGCCGTCGGCGGCGTCGAAGTCGAGACGATCGATGAGATGCATTACGACGACAACTGGGGTGGTCTCCACATTCACCTTCCCAAGGGCAAGCAGCACATCATGGGCGAAGAGGCGGTCGGCTACACGCGTTTCCGCGAAGTCAACACCCATCGCGTCAACGAGCGCGGCTATCGTGTTCCGATCAAGGTTGTTCACAGCAAGGAAGAGGGCGATGCCCGCCGGATGGCCCGTCAGCAAGCCCTGATTCGAGCCCTCGCGAACGCGATGAAGTCGCCTTCGAATATGGTGAAAATCGATTCGGTCATCGATACCAGTTTTGACCAGCTCGACACTACTTTCAAGCGGCTCCAACTTGTTGCCCTCGCGCAGATTTTCCGAGGCAACGAGAGCAATATCAAGACCGCCACCCTGATCGGCGGCGAAGAGAACAGCGACGCTTACTACTTCATCCCGCATGAAGAGAAGACCAGGGCTCTCGTCGACTACTTGTTCAATGGCAACGAAGTTGCCGGCCGTCAGCTCGTCCGAGTCGCCGTCTTCAATGGCACCAAGGTTCGCGGCGCGGCCAAAGCCGCCGCCGATAAACTGGAAACGCTCATGTACGACGCCTTCAGCAACGGCAACGCCGAAGCCGCCACCCAGAGCACCGTCATCTACCGAACGGCCGCCGTCGAAGATCGAGCCCGGCAGCTCGCCGAGTCCCTTGGCATCACGAGCATCCACAAGGCCGGACCCGATGAGATGAAGGTCGAAGTCTTGGGGGGCCACGATCCGGATGTCTATGTGACGATCGGCGAAGACCTCGCAAACTCCTTGATGGCGGTTCGCGAGAACCGTTCGACCCGCGCCCGCGGCTGATTCCGGTAAAATCCATTTCCCGTGCGGACGTAGCTCAATGGATAGAGCATCAGTCTTCGGAACTGAGGGTTGGGGGTTCGAGTCCCTCCGTCCGCGCCATCTTTTCTCCAGCCAGCTTGTGGCCGTCGAGTAGCTTCTTTTTACGCAGGTCGCAAAGGGACGCCACGTGCTTGTCCCTTGGAGCGATTGATCCCCCTTTGCGTTCTTCGCGCCCTTTGCGCCTTCGCGTTAAAGAAAGGCTGGAGCCGCCAGACATTCGGGACTGCTTGCTGACCAGAATGAGGAATGACGTTTGAAGAGACACTCGCTGGCCTCCGCAACGGCGATTTCACCGCTCTCAACCCACAACTCGATCAAATCCTCGCATGGTTCGAAGAGGGCCGCTTCGCGGATTATCCCTCCGAACTGAACGAAGCCGTGTCTTGCGCGTGCTTCAACGGCCGAACGTCCATCGTGGAGCGATTCCTCGCCGCAGGTTTGAGTCCCCTCGCCGGAAACCTCACTGGCCTCGACGGCTTCCACTGGGCCGCCAACCGCGGCCAGCTTCAAACCGTGAAGCTACTGATCGACCGCGGAGTCAATCTGGAGACGGTCTCATCTTTCGGCGGGACGGTGCTCGGCACCGCCGTTTGGTCGACTCTCAATGAACCCAAAGCCGATCAAGTCGCCATCGTCGATGCCCTGCTAACTGCCGGCGCCGACCCCGAGGGCGCCCGCATCCAAGAGCTTGGATTCCCCACGCCGAATGAGCGGCTGAATGGAGTTCTGAGACTCCACGGCGTAGCCTGAGGTATCCTTTTCCGAGCGAATGGCGGCGTAGCTCAGTTGGTTAGAGCGAACGGTTCATACCCGTTAGGTCAGCAGTTCAAATCTGCTCGCCGCTACCATTACTCCCGGAAGTTGATTCCGGCTCGCTTCGTTCGGTTGGCTCCAACATTTAGTGAAATCCCAATTGTGGGCTGCGGGGGTTCGTACCGCGACATGGAGTTCGGGCGAGGCCAAACTCCAACTTTAAAGCGCGGTCGAGCCCGCGCACTCCGAAAATAAGTCGGTCGAGCTCGCGCACCCCGAAACTTGGCGCATCACTGACCTGAGTGATGGATAATCATGGTAGAGCTATGAAGAGTTGGATTCTTGTTACAAGCGGGCTGGCCGCCATCGGCGGGGCGATTGCCGCCAATATGACGGAGCCTAAGGCGAAGGCCACCGTCATCTACTTCCTGAGCACGGATTGCCCGGTGGCGATGCAGTACACGCCGCGGATCAATCGGCTCGAAGACAAGTTTCAGGATGTCCAATTCAAAGCGCTCTTCCCGAACGACTTGGAGACCAAGTCCGGCATCGCCAAGTACATGCGAGAGAGGGAATATGGATTCGCGGCAGATCTCGATCTCGGTGCCGCGGAAGCGAAGCGGCTGGGGGTGACGACCGTTCCCACTGCCGTCCTCCTCGATCCAAACGGCAAGGTGCTGTACGTCGGAGGGATCGACGATAGCAAGGACGTCTCCTTCGTAAAGAAGACGTATCTACAGGACGCGCTCGAAGCGGTCACGAACGGCAAGGCGCCCGCCACGACGAAAGCGCCGGCCTTTGGATGCTTGGTCATGCCCGGGGAGGCACCGCCCGCCATGGCGAAGGTCAACTATGCCGAACATATCGCCGGCATCCTGCAGGACCACTGCGTGGACTGTCACCGGCCCGGCGAAGTCGCTCCGTTCTCGCTGCAAGGGTATGCGAACGCAAAGAAATGGGCACCGATGATCAACTTGGTCACCGAAAAGAAGCAGATGCCGCCTTGGAAAGCAGTCGAGGGTCACGGCGAGTTTATGGACGAGAACCGGCTTACGGAAACGGAGCTGGCCACCCTCAAAAACTGGAAGGAAGCGGGATGCCCGGAGGGCGACCTGAAGAAAGCGCCAAAACCCCGGACGTACAGCGGCGCATGGGCGCTGGGTCAGCCGGACCTCGAAATGATGCCCAAGGCGGACTTCCAGCTCGGCCCCGAAGGCTCGGACGAATACCGTAACTTCGTGGTACACAAGAACACCTCGGGTGCCGATCAATGGGTCACGGCGATGGACGTGCGTCCGGGCAATCGGCAGGTCGTCCACCACGTGATCGCTTTCATCGATACGACGGGGACGGCGGAGAAGAAGGAAGCTCAAAACAAGGATGGCCGACCCGGATACGAAACTTTTGGCGGCCCGGGATTCATACCGAGCGGTTCGCTCGGAGGGTGGGCACCTGGCCTGCGGCCCCGGAAAACCCACGGCGATACAGCATTCAGGGTCCCGAACAATGCTTCGATCGTGATGCAGGTTCACTACCACCGAAACGGGAAGCAAGAAACCGACCGTACGAAGCTCGGGATATACCTGGCGAAGGAAACTCCGAAGCAGGAATTGCGCCTGCGATGGCTGGCGAACCCCATGTTCAAACTCGCCCCGGGGGACAAGGCGGCGAAGGTCAGACTCGACTTCCGCACGCCCGTCGACATCACGGTTCATGGTGTGATGCCGCATATGCACTTGCTCGGGCGTTCGATGAAGGCCCAAGTCAGGTTCCCGGACGGGACGAGCACGCCCCTCATCTTCATCGAAGACTGGGATTTCAACTGGCAAATGGCGTATGTACTTAAGGAGCCTTTGAAACTGCCCGCCGGCTCGACCATCATGGTTGAGGGAGTCTATGACAATTCGGCGGACAACCCACGCAATCCGAATAACCCACCCAGACCCGTTACTTGGGGCGAGCAGACAACAGATGAGATGTTTCTGTTGGTCGTTCCGTACACGGTGGACGGGGAAATTCTGAAGAAGTAGCGCATTCGGGCGGCGTGATATCCGAAAAGCTCAGGAAATATTGTATAAATCTGGAGCCGGTGAATCCACATTGTAGAATCGAGCTTCTGGGCGGTCTGAGGGTTTATCAGGAAGAGCGTGTCATCACGCGATTCCAAACTCAAAAGACAGCGGCCCTGCTGGCCTATATCGCCCTTCACAAAGGGCGTTCGTTCCCTCGTGAGTTCATCGCTGAACTCTTGTGGCCGGATGGCGATCCGACTGCGATCAGAAACCGCCTCAATCAAGCCGTTTCCAGCCTCCGTCGGCAGCTTCACCCGCCGGGTTCGGATCCCGGCTATGTGATTGACGCGGACCACTCGAAGATTTCGATCAATCCCAAGACGATCACGACGGACGTCGAAGGGTTCCTCGTGGCGATTAAGAAAGCTCAGGAAAGTGAAAACGAAGAGGAAGAGATTCCTTCGTTCGAAACCGCCGTCGAATCTTACGGTGGTGATTTCCTCGACGGTTACTACGAAGAGTGGGCCCTTCTGGAGCGCGTGAGACTTGCCGACACGTACACACATGCCCTGAGCCGGTTAATCCGCCTGTATGCCGATCGTGGACGGCTTAGCGACGCCATCGACGTCGCCAGTAAGCGACTCAATCTCGACCCGCTGGAAGAGCGCAACCATCGGGCGCTGATGCGGCTTTATGTGATGGCGAACCGGCCCCAATCGGCCCTCCTCCAGTTCGACGAACTTGACCGAGCCCTCGCATCCGACGGCCGAACGCCTTCGCCGAAGGCGCTCAAACTTCTCGAATCGGCGAGAGAGGCGGTGGCCGGTACCGGCCATGTGGATCAGCCGCTGCCAACGGCCATCATGGTGACCGAAGCGGAGGAACCGCCGGAGCATGTTCGGCCCACGAAGAAGATTACGGTCGAACCGAGCAGCACACTGCCGCTTTATGTGACCAACTTTGTCGGACGTACGGAGGAAATGGCGGCGACTATCGACGCCATTCAAAGCGGCCAGCGCCTTGTGACTTTAATCGGCCTCGGGGGCATGGGTAAGACCCGGTTGGCCGTCGAGGCAGCCTGGAAACTGGAGCAGGAGTTTGAAGGCAATGTCGTCTTCGTCAGCATCCAGGGCATGACCAAGTTCGAAGAGGTCTATCCCCAGATCTCCCGGGCCGTTCGCCGGGTCTATGGTTTGACTCCCGATTTGAACGTTGAGATCACCGACGATGTGCCGCGAATCGGCCGTTTGCTGGTGGTTGTCGACAACGTGGAGCAGGTCGATGACGAGACGATCGCTTGGTTCAACGACCGGTTGGGGCGGTATCACCAGATGTCCGTCATCATGACCGCCCGCAGCCAGATCGGCTTGGACGGCGAATTTTCGATTCCCATCGGTCCGTTGCCGCTGCCGGATATGCAGGCGACGACGACGTTGCAGGATCTCGCCGAGAATCCGGCCATCAGCCTGTTCGTCAGCCGCGCCCGAATCGCCCGACATGATTTTCAGATCACCGAGCGCACGGCAGGGGCGATCGTGCGGCTTTGCCGTCGTCTCGAAGGCTGGCCCTTGGCCTTGGAACTCGCCGCAGGCTGGAGCCGAACGCTGACCCCGGCTCAGATGGTCGATCAGGTGACACAGCAGTACGACCGCCTCGCCAGCCGCCGCCGAGACATCGCCGAGCGCCATCGTTCGATGGGTGCCGTTCTCGATGGAAGCTTCGAGATACTCGAGGAGCCCTTACGGCAGGCCCTGATGCATTTGGTCGTGTTCGAAGGTGGATTCGAGCACGAAGCGGCCGAGCACGTCTGTCCGGAGGTCGATATTCTCGCCTTCTTGCAGGATCTGGAAGAGCGCAACTGGATCAAGTCTTCGTTTTCAGAGGGTCGCGTCCGGTTTTGGATGCTGGAAACTCTTCGGGCGTACCTCAATGAAAGGGTTTCCCCATCAGCTCGGATTGAGGCCGCATGGCTGCATGCGGCGTATTACGCAAAACTCGTCCAGATCGTGGGCGGGGTCGAGCGCGAAGAGTGGGGAACGCTCACTTCCGACCATGCGAACATCCGGGCCGCCTTTGAGTTCTACGCCTCCCAAAGCGCGTATCTCGAAGCCGTCCAGATCCTGATCTATTTTGCTCCGATGCTGGACATGGCGGGTTCGACGAATGATGCCCTCCTCTGCTTCGATCGCGTTTTGCCCCACCTCGACGAAATCGCCAAGTTGAACCCCGAGGTCGTCGCCCGTGCTCGAGCCGTCTTCGGAAGGAAACTCCTCGTAAACCGGGAGACAGAGAGAGCCTTGCCTGAACTGATCGCCGCGCGCGATGCTCTGGCGAGCCTGGGGGATACCGAAGGAAATCTCGCGGTTCGCATCGATATCGCGAACGTGGAGCACACCCGAGGCAACTACGATGCCTCGATTGCCTCCTTCCGCGAGGTCGAAAAGGAAGCTGTTGCAAATGGGCTTGATTCGGTCGCTGCTCGTGCCGCGACGGGGCAAGGGAACGGACTTCTCAACAAGCATGAGCCGAAAGCGGCCTTCGATGCTCTCGGCCGCGCCGTGTCCTTCGCCCGGAAGGTTTCGGACTCGGTCCGGCTAAGTACGGCCCTTCAGTCGGTCGGGGCATATGCGCTTCAGACGGGCGATTTCGAAAGGGCGAAGGAAGCTCTGACGGAATCTCTCGCAATCGCGGAAAACCTCGGGCATCGGCAGTTGTGGGCCTTTGGCCAGACGGGGCTGACTCAGCTCGATCGTCGCAATGGCGACTGGCAATCGGCCGCCGATCGGCTCTACTTGGTTTTGCGCACGACCGTTAACCAAAGCCCGGCCATCGCGGGGATCCTGATCGAAGCGGTTTTCGTTTTCGAGCACTTCAAACTCGATGGCGCGGCGGCTCAGATCCGAGGCTTCTTGAACTCCCGTGAGAGCTTCGCGGCCCTGTGGGCCGAAGAGGTGGAAGCGAGCGGCCTGGGTCTGGTTGCGAAGAAGATGGCCGATCGCTCGCCGTCGGTTTGGGAACGTGAGTCAGAGGTTGGCGCACACTTAAGTATTCGGGAAGTCCAGGCAAACACGACTCGAGAACTGAAACTGCTTTTAGAGTCTTTTTAGCACCTCTGCGATAACGTAGGGTTGATGCTTCGGATTGGATTAGTTGGCTGCGGGTTTATGGGCCGGATGCATGCGAATGTCTACGGCCTTTTGGAAGGCGCTCGCCTGGTTTCGGTCATGGATCGCCGACCGGAAAAAGGCGAGAAGTTCGGTCACGATTTTAACGTCCGCGTGCATAGCGATTTTGAGGAGTTCCTTGCCTCGGATGAACTCGACGCCGTCGACATCTGCTTGCCCACGTATCTGCACCGCGAATACACCGTTAAAGCCCTCGCAGCCGGAAAGCACGTTCTGTGTGAGAAGCCCATGGCCCTGACGGTGGAAGACGCTGACGCGATGATCCAAGCGGCCGAGGCGCACAGCCGGCAGCTTATGATCGGCCACTGCATCCGGTTTTGGCCCGAGTACGCGCTTCTGAAGAAGTATTCCGACGATGGGCGCCTGGGCACGCTTCGATCGATCAACCTCACGCGTTACGGCGAATTCCCGCACTGGTCGACCGACAACTGGCTCGGAGACCAATCTCTCTCTGGCGGCGGCGTTCTGGATATGCACATCCACGACACCGACTTCATTCTCTATCTGCTTGGGCAGCCGTCGAGCCAGCACTCCTGGGGCACGGTGGATTCTCGTGGACCCAGCCACGTATTCACGACCATGACCTATCCGAGTTGCGTGGCCCATCTCGAAGGTGGCTGGAACATGCCAAATCACACTCCCTTCAAAATGGCCTTCCGGGCGGTGTTCGACAATGGCGCGATGATCATGGATGGCGGTCCCCTCACCGTTTACGAAACCGGTAAGGAGCCGACTGTCCCCGAGTTCCCGCGCATGGAAGCCCAGGGCGGCGGCAACATCTCGGATCTTGGTGGCTATTATCACGAAATCAAGTACTTCGTGGATTGCCTCACGCAGAATCGGGCCTTCGAGACGGTCACACCGCAAACCTCCCGCGCCAGCCTTGTCGCCACGCTCGAAGAGATCCGCCAAATGAGCGTCTAGCGCAAAATGCCTAGCGATGAGACTGCGGTGGAAGCGCCGACGTCCCAAGAATTGTTACTATCTCTGTGATGCGTTCCTGGATCGGGCGGAAGCCCTTATGGATTGGGGTCATTGTCGTGGCCGGCGGCATCGCCGCGGTGGCCATGATTCCCCGTGCCTCTAACACCGTATCGCCGCCTCAAGTCGAGGGATCGCGGCTGATTTCCACGGGCTCCGGTTTAGTCAAGCAAATCATCACCAATGAAGGGCAGATCGTCGAAAAGGGCGAAGATATGGTGATGTTGGACGACACCAAGGAACAGGAAGCGCTTCTCATCGCCCAAGGCGAACTTGCGAAGCTGGCCAGTGAGGCTCGCGAGTCCGGCATTGTCGTGGCCTTGCCCGAAGCGCCCCCCGGATTGGGCGGAACGATCGTGCAGACGGGACCGCTACGCGTCATCACTGGTGGCAGCGGGATTCCGAAGAACGTAAAGCCCCTCCCCAACGTTTTGCCGGAAGGGGCAAGTTCGGCCGACCCGGCTCCCGATCCCAAAACGGTGGCGAGCTTAAAGTCCAAGGCGAGCAAAGAAATCGCGGAAGCAAAGGCCGAAGCTGAACGCTACGGCCGAGAGATCCAGGATGCGAAGCTGGAACTGGAGGAAGCCGATCGAAATCGGGAAACCTCCCGAATCATCACCGACCGCGCGAAGCTGGCCGCTGACCGAGCCAAGATGCTTCTCGCTCAGGGTGCTATCAGCGTCAACGAAAATGCCCGCCTCGACGGCCAACTTCGCCTCCAGCAGGGCATATTGGATGCCGGAACGAAACGGGTCGACGAGTCAAAGCAAAAGATTGCGACCCTAACGGCCGAGCGAGACAAGGCCCTCAAGCGCAGCGCGGATGCCGAAGAGGATCTCAAGAATGCTCCCGCCGCCGCGACGCCCAAACTCAGTGTCGTCACGCCGACGCGCAAGACCACCCCCGAAGCGCAGTCCGCCCCTCGCTATGCTCGGCCGGCCGTGATTATCCCCCGCCGCCCGGAAACGAGTACGGCTCCCGCCAAGGTCGAAATCGACAAGAGCGCGAAGCGCGAAACAGACGACAAGCTGGGTGTGGCCAAGCGAAAGATTGACGCCGCGGAAGCCGCGCTGCTTCTGCGCCGAATCGCGGCTCCGCGCCGCATGCGGATTATTAAGTGGCTGATCAAGCCGTCGGACAGTTTGACGACGAGCACCCCCATCGCCATCGTCGAGTTCTTGCCGGAAATGAAGAAGCCGGCGGTACCGACGCCAGCGGAAAAATCAAAGGAGTCCGGCGTACCCTTGCAAAAAAGCACAGGTTTCGCCGACAATACTAGGTGATATGCGAGCGGTTCTGGTCCCTGCTTTCATTCTGACGCTAGGCGCTGCCTGGGCTCAGGAAGCGACGATGCTAGATGGCATCACATTTGCCACTGAAAAAGGCACGATTTACGTTCCCGTGAAAGAGGTCGGCTACGCGATGGCATGGCCGATGCGGTCGGAAGGAAAGAAGTTTTTCATCAACGAGAAAGAGATTCAAGTTTCGAAACACCTTCTCGATGGGACCCGGCTGATGCCCGTTCGCAACTTGAAGCATCTTGGCTTCATGGTCGAGCCGGAAACTGAGAATGAAGTTTCTCTCGCCTTCGAAGGTCGGCAGTTCCTGGTCCGCGTCGGCGAGAAGCGGATTGAAATCAACAAGCGCACGCAGAAGCTCCGCGCTTTCCAAGGCGATCGAGTCGTCGCGGAAACGAGAGTGAGCACGGGCCGACGGGGTCATACCACGCCGAGCGGTCAGTTCACGGCCGGTCCCGAGAAGTCGCGCATGCGATATTCCCGCAAGTACGACAACTCGCCGATGCCCTGGAGCGTTCAGATTTACGGCGGCGTGTTCATGCACGGCTACACCAGCGTTCCGAAGTATCCGGCTTCCCACGGTTGCATCCGTTTGCCGCTCTGGGGCGGCAACGCCGCCCGTTGGCTCTGGAACTGGGTGGATCTGGGCACTCCGATTCGAATCGGTAACGATTGGACGCAGGCCGATGTGACGGCGAACACCAAGCCAATCGAGTCGGGCACGACGACGCCCATCCGGTCTGGTGGCTAATCTCCCCGGTACCCTTTAGGCATGGCCTATGATCGGATCATCCGGGGCGGTCGCGTCGTCACCGGCAGCGGAATCTATTCCGGCGATATCGGCATTCGCGACGGCAAGATCGTCGCGATCGGCGACTTGGGCGAGGCAACTACCGCCGACGAAATCGACGCCCGGGACCTTCATATCCTGCCCGGCGTCATCGACACCCAGGTCCATTTCCGCGAGCCGGGAATGGAGCACAAAGAGGACATTGAGTCCGGTACACGTGCGGCCCTGCATGGCGGCGTGACGAGCATCTTCGAGATGCCGAACACGAATCCCACCACCACGACGCAAGCTGCCTTGGATGACAAGCTGGCCCGGGCGGATGGCCGAGCGTGGTGCGACTACGCGTTTTTTGTCGGTGCCGCGATGGACAACATCGACTACCTCGCCGAACTCGAAGTGACGGAGGGAACGCCGGGGGTCAAAGTCTTCGTTGGTAGCTCCACCGGCTCGCTCTTAGTCCCCGACGATGACCATATCCGAAAGGTCTTCGAAGCCGGCCACTACCGCGCGCCGATCCACTCGGAAGACGCCTTCCGATTGGAGGACCGCAAGTCGCTCATCAGCGACAATCCCCATCCCCGCGAACATCCTTTCCTTCGCGATGCCGAGTGCGCGCGCCTATCCACCGAAAGAGTTTTGCGACTGAGCCGCGAAACTGGCCGACGCGTTCACATCTTGCACATCTCGACAAAGGAAGAACTGCCGCTTTTGGAAGATGCGAAGAAGATCGGTACAACTTGCGAGATCACTCCCCAGCATCTTTGGTTCTTCGGTCCAGACTGCTACGATCGACTTGGAACCCTTGTCCAGCAGAATCCGCCCATCCGAAGCGACGATCACCGCATGGCCCTCCGCCATGCCTTCCGGCAGGGGTTATTCGAAGTGATCGGCAGCGATCACGCCCCCCATACGCTCGAGGAGAAAGGGCTGCCCTACCCGAAGAGCCCGTCCGGCATGCCGGGGGTCCAGACTCTGTTACCGGTGATGATCACACTCGCGCTGCAGGATGAACTGCTTGACCTGCCGACCCTTGTGCGAATGACAAGCGAGAATCCGGCGAAGCTTTACGGGATTGACGGGAAGGGCGGGATCCAACTTGGCAATGACGCCGACCTTGTCCTCGTCGACTTGTACGGTAAGAAAAAGGTCGAACGGTCGATGCTTCAATCAAAGTGCGGATGGTCTCCATTCGAAGGCGAACTGCTCCAAGGATGGCCCGTTCACGTGCTTCTCCGAGGCGAGGTCGCTATCCGCGACGGAGAGCGGATGGGGGCACCGAGCGGGTCGGTGGTAAAGTTCAACCGTGAGAGACTTCCTTCTCCGCGGTCTTGACTACGACCTGTGGGCAAACCAAAAGTGGGTTAACGTCCTCGGAAATTTCAAGGATAGCCAGCGGGCCTTGGAAGTGTTCGAGCACATCTTATTCGCCCAGCGCACCTGGCTCGCGCGTTGCGGCTTCCATGTCGAGCAAGTCGAGAATCTGGCTTTCTCCCAACTGATCGCTTCTCTGATCCAAACCTGGAAGGCCTTTATCGAAGACGCCGACCTGAGCGCATGGGTGGAGTATCAAACGTTCGCCGGCGACACGTATTCGACGCAGCTCGGCGACATCGTCTCCCACGTGATCAATCACGGGACGTACCACCGCGGCCATCTCCGCGGCTTGGCGGAAAAAGAGGGGATCGAGTTCCCAGAGACCGATCTCGTGGCCTACATTCGGTCGATGCAGTCGAATTGAGAGAAACGCCCGGAGCATGGAAGCGGATGGTGCAGGAGGCGATGCCTCCGCCCGCTTGGTTGGCCGTTGACGCCCCTCAAAACGATGTGGTCTTGAGCTCGCGGGTTCGTATCATGCGAAATCTCCAGGGGCATGCCTTTCCGCATCAGCTCGAACGCAAGGAACTGAACGAAGTCCAGTCTCATGTGCTTGGGGCGCTTAAAGGGGCGGACCTGGAGATCATGCGCCAACTCGCGCCGGGAGAGCGACACTATCTCGTGGGTTGTCGACTGATTTCTTTCGAGTTCGCATTCGACTCTCCCGGCCGTTCGCTGGTCCTGAATAAGGATCGCTCGGCAAGCGTCATGGTGAATGAGGAAGACCACATCCGTATCCAGGCCCTCAGCGCCGGCTGGAGCCCCGATGCGGCCATCCTTCATGCGGACACACTTCTCAAGCGGCTGGAAGACAAAGTTTCCTTCGCCTGGTCGCCCCGTTTCGGCTACTTGGCAGCTTCGCCCTATAACTCGGGAGAGGGGAGGCGCATTTCAGCCATGCTCCACCTGATCGGACTGGCGCGCCTGAAGCGGTTACCGAATGTCTTGAAGGCGCTCGCCTCCCGCAAGATCGCCTCACGAGGGCTGTTCGGGGAGTCGAGCCGAGCAATCGGCGCCTACGTCCAGGTGAGCATCACCGAGGGGCGTCTGGCCGACTTTATTGGCGCCTGCGAGTATTTGATGACGGAGGAGCGGGCGGCGCGAAGGGAAGTCAGTCGCGAATTCCTTACCGAGCGAATGGCCAACGTGCGCGACTTCGTGCGCGGTTCGCCGGTGCTATCTCTCGCCGATGCCTTTCGGTCGCTGGCGTGGCTTAGATGGGCGGCGGTGATTGGGTTGGAAGGGGTTACCTGGACCGCCCGAGATGCCGACCTATGGCTGACCCACTTGGAGTTGCAGGGCGATTCCGAGGATCAGATCCTGACTCGCCACCGCGCGGACTTTTTGCGCGACAAGGTGACCTAGCCGATAGAACCGCGAGGACGATGCAACCCGCGCCCTCATGGCTCCTGGCTCCTTTAATCCATAGCGCCCAGACTGCGACCGTTGCCGATGATCTTGTATGCGCCGGAGACCACATTCCGCGTCCGGAGGATGAAGGCGATGGCGACGCCGATGATCGCGATCATAACGGTGAACGCGAGCCATTTGAGGGGTCCGTCGAAGTACAAACCCACTGCGCAACCCGCGACGATGGCCGCGCAGATCATCGCCATCGTAATGGCCAAACGACCGAAAACGGCCACGCCGACATTCGTGCTGCGCGCCAACGCAAGGATAAAGGGCTGTTGGCACTTCTGGCAGAACACGGTCGTGTGCGGATTTGGGTGACCGCAGCTGGGGCAGTTGACTTCCTTCGGAGCGGGAGTTTCTTCTTGCTGCCATCGGCGCAGCGCGTATTCTTCTTGCCGAAAAACATCGCGCATAGACGTATTGCGAACATCGTCGACGACGGTCGAGGCTCGGTTGAGCCCGTCGCTGGCCAAAGCGATAGCATGATGGCGGAAGCCCTGTTTGTAGAGCGAAGCGGCCACCTGAAGCTGGCTGGCGATGTTATCGGGGCGCGCTTGCCATGATTTGAGGGAGCGCTCGAGTTGGTCGACGTCGATCTCCTCCATAAGCACCTTTTCCAGATAGCTCTCCGCAAAGGGGAAGCCGACCATGCCGCAGATGACGGCCACGAGGCCGATGGCGGGGACGGCGGGGTGCGGCGGCCACACGCAAAAATAGAGCACGACGAACAAGAGGCCGATGACCGTGACCCCCGGGGCCGCAGGCATTTGCCCATCGATCATCCGGTAGATGATCATCAAAACGGCGAACCCGATGATCATCGCCGACGGCAACGTGATCATCAATTGGATCATTTGTCCGTCCGCGCCTGGCGCTAGAGACCCATTTCCTAACATCGTTTGTTACAATACTAGACGGGAAACTATGAAACTACGTGCGGTCCTTCTTTTTGGCATTGCCAGCGCCACTCTTTTGGCGGCTCAGGACTCGATCAAGCTCGAGCGCGTTTACAAGGCCGGCGACGCCGACAAGTATGCGCTGAACATCGACGTCACGATGATGGCCGGTCAGGCGACCGTGAAAATGGACCTCACCCAGACGGTCAAGAAAACTTACGACAACGGCGATGCCGACATTGAATCGGCAACCGCGAACACCAAGCTCTACTTGAACGGTCAGGAAATGCCCTCCGATGCTCTCGGTAGTGGGGAGGGACAAAAGCCGATCACCCAGCGCTACGACAAGTTCTTCCGCCCCGTGCCAACCGGCGCGGCGGAAACCTCGGCCGCCCGGGGTCTGATGAACCAGTTCAGCTTCATGCGCTATGGCGTCATGCTGTCGGGCCAGGAGATCAAGGTCGGCGAGACTATCCCGGTCGAGTTCGATAGCAAGGATACCAAGACCAGTGTGACGGGCACGGCGAAATTGTTGGAGATCGTGCAGGGCGTGGCGAAGATTCAGTCGTCACTAAAGATCAAGAACCCGGAAACAGGGGACAAGTCGATCGACTTGCAGTTGGTGTCGCTGATCGACACCGCGACGTCGAAGCCGGTGAAAGTCGAGGGGACGGTCAGTAACATTCCCAATACGCAGGGCGTGCAGATTGACGCCGTCAAGTTCGTGATGAGCCGAAGCTAAATGCTTCCCTCTTGAATTCCCTGAAATGCATGGAGCGCGGGGGTGGATTGAGCTGTAGCATTGGTGCTTAACTTTTAGAACTTTCATGGAGCGCGGGGATGCATCGTGCCCCGCGTAGGCCGGAATCACCAACCGGTCAGTTCCCGAAGGCTTGCCTTGCGAGGCATGTCGCAGGCTGTTTCATCGTGTTGATTTTGAAGAGGTCGGCGGATGGATTGTGCCGCCGTTACCAAGCGCACGGGTTCACCAAAGCTGCCCGCTGGGCCGATGGAGGCTGTCGCATCGAGTCCAGACCGGGAGGGCGTGTGCCGGGCGGGCTAGGCTTTGTAGTCTCCCTAAAGCGCCCGATTGAACCTGACCTGCCGACAACTACCGCCCACGCGGGGCACGATCCATCCCCGCGCTCCATGAAAGTTTCTAAGTTTTAAGCACAGCCTCGATCCATCCCCGCGCTCATGCATTTTTCAACTAGTTCTTACCCTCAACATACTTCTGCAGCCATGGCACCCATCGGGCCCACATGTCCTGGATGGTCTCCTTCGCCACCTGGCCATGATCCTCATACGGATACATGTACAGGGACGCCGTCTTGCCGATGGACTCCAGCACGTTAAACATCCGCTCCGAGTTGATGGGGTCGGTGCCGACGTTTTGGTCGTCCATGCCGCAGTACATCAGCAGGGCGCCGCTTAGGTTCTCGGCGTAGAGGATCGGGGACATGTCGAGATACGTCGAGCGAGCTTCGGTGATCATTCGCGTTTCGCCCTGGAAGGCGATCGGCGTGAGCGTCCGGTTGTAGTTGCCCGCACCCGCGATGCCGGCTTTGAAGAATGGCGTGTGGACCATCGCATTGCCGGTGCTGAAGCCGCCGTAGCTGTGGCCTCCAAGGGCGAGCTTTGTACGATCGATGATGCCTTGTCGCTCGAGCTCATCGATTGTTGCGGCGAGGTTGTTGCGCAGGTCGTTGACGTAATAGTCGTTCACCCGGCCCGTGGGTCCCACGATAGGGCAGTCCGGTTCGATGAAGGCGTAGCCGTACCGCGTCATCAATGACATGTTTGTATTGCCGAGGGTGGGGAAGAGGTTCTTGTTGTAGTTTCGCTGGCCCCGATCGTACGCCGCCTGGTTCTCTAGCTCGCTCGGATAGAACCAGAACATGGCGGGAAGCTTCATGCCTCTGATCCACCATTTGGGCATGGTCGCCTTCACCCAGAACTTGAAGCCGTCGACGCGCGTCACTTGGATTCGCATCCGCTGGGCGGCGGTGATGTCGGGGGTGTAGTCGATGTTCTCGGTGAGCTTACGATCCAGCTTCCCGTTCTCATAGAGATAGCTCTGATCGATCTCGGTCGGGCTCTCTCGGTTGATGACCAATCGGCTGGCATCGTCGGCGAGGAAGCCGCCGATGACTTCAAATGCGTCGGCAGGACCTTGCCAAAGGCGCTTCTTCTCGCCGCTGGAAAGTTCGACTCGATCCAGGAAGGGGCGCGGACCTTCGACGGCCGGATCCTTCGAGTTCTGCGTACCACGCAGGAAGACGCCGCCGTTTACAGGAGCGACCACGGGCTGGCCAAGCGGCCCGTCCGTCGTCATTAGAGCGCCGGGACTGTCGACCGACTCGGTGGCTCCACCTGGCCGATAGGAGTAGATCTTTGTTTTTGTCGAAGGTGATTTCAGATCGATCGCGGATAGCGTTTCCGTTCCAGTGACCGTCTCAGTGATGTAGATCGTCTGGCAGTCGGCCGAATATTGCAGCGAGCCGATCCCGTTTTCTCCTGAATAGATGGCCTTGGCATCCTCCTTCCGGAAAGGCGCCACCCATTGAAAGACTTGGTCTTTCCGTGGTGTGGTGTCGCCCGTCTGGGCGCCTCGCCGTCCGCCGCCTCCGAGACCTTGTTCATCCTCTTCCTGAGCAGCCCCCTGCCGAGGACCTTCCGCGGCTTGGATGTAGCTAAACCCGTTGCCATCCGGTCGCCAAGTCAGGCTT
>JBKJIP010000201.1:0-6461 GCA_046598515.1 Fimbriimonadaceae bacterium
TTGAGGCGGCTTCGCCGCCTCACGTAATCTGTGGCATGGGCTTCCAGCCCATGCGTCCCCCAGGCTTCCAGCCTGGGGTTTCCGGGCTGGTCGGTCGGCCCGTTGCCGCCCGAAGACCACGTCGCAACTCCTACGCGCTACCGCGCTTGTCGCCTAGGGCGTGCCCTTCGGGCTTTGTTCCTGGGTGCGACCTACCCAGGCCTCCGACGCGGCGCTAGCGCGACGCGTCTCCAACCTGGGCTGTAACAGCTCGGCCCTTCAGGCCGGGATGCTTGGAAAGTTGCGGCGGATTCGAAAGTGGGTTCTTCGCCTGAGCCGCCGGGGTACGTGGCCACCCCGGTCAACATGGATTGACGCCTGAGGGCGCGGGTTGCGTCGTCCCCGCGGTCGCTCCAGCATTCAAAAAAAGACGGCGACCGCGGAGACGGTCGACGATTGTTAGACCCGGGTCGCAGGTCGCGCCGAAGGCGTGACCGGAGCCCCGGGGGTAAGTCTGGCGGCCCAGCCGAAGCCGCGTGCTACCCCGTGCTCTGCATGCCCGCCGCGATGCCCGCGATGGTTTGGAGCATGGCTTCGCGCCACTCGGCGGCTCGCTCTTCTTCGCTCAGCGCTCCCCATAGGTCCATCAGGGCGACCTGCATTGTGTTTAGCGGCATGAGCACGGGGTTACGGAAGCGGACGGTGTCGCGGACGACCTTCGCGTTCTCCAACAGTTCCGTCTGCCCCGTGATCTTCAGGATCGCGTCCCGAGTGCGCTCGAATTCGTCCTCGATTCGGCCCTGAATACGAGCGCCGGCAGGGTCGTCTTTCATCCGGTCGGAGTAGAGCCGCGAAGTGGGGATGTGGGCACGGGTCAGCTCCAATTGCGCGTTGTCGACGACGGAGGTGAAAAAGGGCCAACTCTTATACAGCCCCTGCAACTGTTCCAAGTGGCCCGGAGTTGCCATGAAACCTTGCAGGGCGGTGCCCATTCCGTACCAACCGACGAGGGTCGTGCGGCTTTGCACCCAGGCGAAGTTCCACGGGATGGCGCGCAGGCCGGCGATGCCGGGGAGGGCGTTCCCGGGGCGGTAAACGGGCCTCGAGGCGATGGGGAGGAGGCTGATGTGCTCGATGGGCGTGGCCTTCGTGTAGAAAGTCCAGAAGTCTTCATCCTCGTAAACCAGCTCTCGATAAGCCTTCCTCGAAGTCTCCTCCAATGCCAGCATAACACCTTCGTTGCGGGACTCCGCTCCCGGTTCGCCACGGTCGCTGCTGGCGAGGATGACGGCACCGACGATCTGCTCGAGATGACGGTGGGCGATCGGGGGCAGGGAATAGCGGAACGAGATGACTTCACCTTGCTCGGTGAACCGAATTTTGCCGCTGAGGGAATGAGCGGGTTGGGCAAGAATGGCCCGGTTCGCCCGGCCGCCTCCGCGGCCTACGGTTCCACCACGCCCATGAAACAGGCGCATCGGAACGTTCCGCAAACGGCTGACTTCGGCTAGCGCTGCGATTGTGGACTGCAACGCCCAGTTGGCGGCCAGGTACCCGCCATCTTTGCTTGAGTCGCTGTATCCCAGCATCACTTCTTGCTGGCTGCCCCGCCCTTTCAGATGGGCAGCGTAGGCGGTGTTGTCGAATAGAGCGTTCATCAATCCTGCCGCGCTGTGCAGGTCGTCGATCGTCTCGAAGAGCGGGACGACGTCGATCTCGCTTTGCATTGAGCCATCAGGCGCGATCCGCAGCAATCCGGCCTCTTTCAAAAAGATCAGGACTTCGAGGATGTCACTTAGCCCATGCGTCATCGAGATGATATAGGTCGTGACCGCCCGCTTGGAAAGCTCGGATCTCGCGCGGCGGATGATGTGGAAGACATCCATCACCAGAGCGATTTCCTCGGAAGCATCGAAGGCGAAGGGAAGCAGGGGTCGACCACTGCTGAGTTCTGCGGTCAGAAGACCCACGCGCTCCTCTTCGCTCAGAGCTAGATAGTCGGCTTGGACTCCCGCCGCGGCGAACATGCCGGCGATCGCCTTCTCATGTTGGTCGCTATGCTGACGGATATCGAGGGTGGCGAGATGGAAGCCGAAGGCTTCGACTTGGCAGATAAGGTGGGGCAACCGCCCGCCTTCGGCAAGATCTTCGCCGCGATTCTCGCGGAGGCTTTCTCGCACCGTGACCAGATCGGCGAGGAACTCCTCCTCCGATCCATAGCCATTTTCCCCGTCGACCAGAGTCTCTCTCAACCGCAATTCGATGCCACGGAGGACGAGAGCGTACGGTTCGAGGGAGTGGCGCAACTGACGTTGCTCGGAAACCACGCCGCTTTCCAGCAAGCGGTCAACAAGACTCATGAGCGCTTCGCTCGCACTCACGAGCTTTACGCTTTGCGTCAGCTCCAAGCGCAAAGCTTGGAGGCGGGGGATGTAGACCTCTAGAGCCTGGGCGCGGTGCGCCAATAGCGTCTGCCAGGTCACCTCAGGCGTCACTTTCGGATTGCCATCTCGATCACCGCCGACCCACGAGCGGTAAGTCAGGAACGGATGGAGGTTGAACACCGTCTCGGGATAGAATTCCTTCAAAGCCATTTCGAGATCGTTGTGAAGCCATGGCACAACCTCGACGATCGTGCGATCGAAGAAGTAGAGCGCGTTGCGAACTTCCTCCTCGACGGTCAGCTGAGACACTCGCATTTCGTCGGTCTGCCATAGAGTTGTCAGCGTCCGTTCGATTTCATGCAGGCTGTGATGGCGAACGTCGAGCGGATCGGTTAGGCTCGGGGCAGACTCCGACTCGGCGAGGAGGCAAGCGATACTTTGCAGCTTGTCGAGGACGGCCTTGCGCTTGGCTTCCGTGGGGTGCGCGGTCAACGTAGGCTCGATTTCGATGCGATCCAAGAGAGATTGAACTTCGGCAGCCGACTTGCCCGATTCACGGAGCTGCCGGATTGCATCCCGCAGGGATTCGCGTCGCATGCCCTTCCGTTCCCGATTCACCCGCACGATTTCTTTTTGCTCGGCGGTATTTGCGAGTTGGAAGAAGACGGTGAAGGCGCGGGCCAGGTTTCGAAGGTTGCCCGGCTCCGCGAGTTCCGGGAAGCGCGAAAAGAGCTCATCCGGGGCAACTTCCTCGCGAATAAGCCGACGGGCGACATCGACCAGCTTTGGATTTTCCTGCTCAGCGAGGATCTTTCCCAGGATTCGATCGAGAGTCCGCAGGTCGTGAGAAAGCGCGTGGCTGAGGCCGTAGGCGTCCGGATCGATATCGAGAAATGAACTCACCTTTAGATTCTGTCCCTTCAGGAAGATACGTGCTCGGAGGTCTCGTAGTCCTGGGACCGTTTGCGACCAGAGTGGTCCAGATGGAAATACGGGGCGTTGAATTAGATATGAAGATGAAAATGCTTTCAACGACACTGTCGAGCCTTGCCGTGGCTATGATGTTGGTCGCGCCTACCATCTCCCTTGCCCAAGGCAAGAGTCGCGGCAACGACCGCAAGAAGGAAGTTCGTCGTGAAGTTCGTCGCGATGACGATCGCCGCTATGATAACCGTCGCGACGACAACCGCAACTGGAACAGCGGGACTTCGGATATGCGCGTCGGCCATGCCGACGGCCAGACCTTCCGAATCCGCCGCGAGAACGGTGGCAACGGCCGTCCGCCCGTTTACAATTGGAACGCTCCGGTAAACCGCCGGGAGAATGATCGCTACAACGATGACCGCCGATACGACGATCGACGTTACGACGACAACCGATACGACGATCGACGCTATGATGATCGACGTTACGACGACAATCGGAACAACGATTATCGTTGGAATGACAATCGTTGGAATGAGAACCAGCGCCGCGAGCAGACGAAGAACGAGTGGAAGAACATCGGTATCGGTTCGGGAATCGTCGCGATCCTTGGCTTGCTGGGCAATGATAGCAGCGTGACCTTCGCCGGCGCCGCCGGTGCGCTTTACTCGGCATATCGGTACGAACAGGACCGCAAGAGCCAGAACCGCACCGACCGAGCTCGCTACGACCTCTTCAGCCAAGACCACTTCGTCCGAGATGGTCGACGCTACGATCGCAAGACCGTTTATCAGAACGGGCAGAAATACTACCAGTTCGTCTGTCGTTAACGGCAAGCGGGATCGATTCGAAGAGAGCCGCGCTTTGCGTGGCTCTCTTGGCTTAATGGACACATAGGGCGAATAGGCGTTCCTTCATGAGGCGAAATGTTGCCTCCATCCCGCCACGGGTGGAGGATCGACGGGGACAGAGCTAGGACCAAGTCGTCCCGATTGTGGGGCGGGGGGGTGTGCGCGCCTTTCCGAGCGCTGGGGGACATAGCCTGCGACCGGGGACGGGGGCACCTATTGGCTCTGGTGGTCAGATGGCAAAGTAGGCGGCACACCACAACCAGTATCTCAGAAACGATGAGCGAAGTTGGTTAGGGTCCCAAGCGAGCAAGAGGGAACTTCATCCATGTTGCCAAGCGCATAGACGCCCGCGCCAGGGCAGCCGGGAGTTCGAGAGATGTAGTCGGGGACAATATCGGCCATCACGCAGGGGGCGCCAGCCGCCTGATGAGTGGCGATCGCCCAAAGCTCTTTAGCTTCGTCGATTCGCTTGAGTGTGGCGGCGCAAGACTTAGCTTGGCTGTTTGCCCGGTTGCGCATGAACTGCGGCACGGCGATCCCGAGCAGGATGCCGATGACGGCCAGGACGATTGCGCATTCGATAACGGTGAAACCACGGCGTTTGTTCATGAGCTGCCTCTTGTTGAAACATGTAGGCGCATGAAACGGACCAATCACCGATTGGCGCATCCTAATCCACGGAAAACCGTTTCCGCCATTCCGCCCACGGATGGCGGTGCCGGCCGATTACCAAGTGAGTCCTGATTACAGGCGTCCCAATCGATTGCTGGTCGGTCTTCGCCCGTGGGCGGGTAGCGGGAACGGTCGCTGGATACTCGTTCACTCCACACGCCCTCGTGTGGAGTGCCGACCGGCTACCAAAATGAGTCCTGATTCAGGGCGTTCCAAGCGCGGGTCGGCATTCGCCACCCGTGGGCGTTATGCCTAGACGCCGACCGGCTGCGAAACCATGAGCCACTGCTCCGCGATCTGAACGGCGTTCAGCGCCGCACCTTTCAGGAGCTGATCTCCGGCCACAAAGAGGCACATGGCGTTCGGGTTTGAAAAATCCTTTCGAATGCGGCCGACAAGCACATCGTCCTGCCCCGACGCATCTCGCGGCATGGGGAAAAGGTTGTTCTCCCGGTCATCCACCAAGCGAACACCTTCGGATTCCGAGAGCACGCCTCGAATATCGTCCTCGGAGGGTGCCCGATCTTTGAACTCGATCGTGATCGACTCAGAGTGCGCCCGGAGAACGGGAACGCGGATGCAGGTCACGTTGATCTTAAGGTTCGGCATCCCGAGAATCTTGCGGCTTTCCTGGATGACCTTCCATTCCTCTTCGTTATAGCCATGCTCGTTAATCGGCGTGTTGTGGCTGAAGAGGTTGAATGCGTAGACATGGGGAAGGACTTGTGGATTCGGTTCGCCGCCCTGGAGAACGTCCTGCGTCTGCGATTCAAGCTCGGCCATCGCCTGCGCCCCCGCGCCACTGGCGCTCTGATAGGTGCTCACGATCAGACGCTCGATCTCGCCGAGGCGGCGAAGAGGAGCGACGGCCATCAGCATGATGATTGCCGAGCAATTCGGCACCGAGTAGAGCTTTTGATCAGGTGTGATCAGCTCGCCATTGATTTCCGGCACCACGAGGGGAACGCTCGGATCCATGCGGAATGCGCTGGAGTTGTCGATGACCACCGCCCCGGCGGCGAGAGCGGCGGGGACAAACTGCTTCGACCGGCCCGCTCCGGCGCTGAAGAACGCGACGTCGACGCCCTTGAACGCTTCTTCGGAGGCGAGTTCGATTTTGTATTCTTTGCCCTTAAATGTCGCCGACTTACCGACCGAGCGTTCGCTGGCCAGAAGTTTCAAGTCGCCGACCGGGAAATCCCGCTCTGCGAACAAGCGGAGGAACTCGCCCCCGACGGCGCCTGTAGCGCCAACAACCGCGACATTTAGATTAGACATCGTTTCTAGATGTACCTTACGCCAGCTAAAGCGTGGATTAAGCTCACAGCGAGAGTCAGATTCACCTGGCCGCGTGAGCGACTGGGGTTCAAGGCTGAAGGGGAAAGAGGACGAGGCGATAAGCCACAGAATCAAGCCGTAAGAAGGCAAGGCAAGTCTCATTTCTCGGGCTCAAAAGAGAAGTACGCGACTTCAGGCACAGAATCAACGCGCAAGTCTCCATTTTCTCGGCCGTTTCCGGGCTCACAAGGAGGCCCCCAGATTGAGCGCCAAATGGCGCACAATCTACCGTGCATCGTGAGACGCTGCTCCAGCATCTTGGAGAAGAAACAAAAGCTTTTGGCGCCGTAACTCCGCCCATCGTTCAAACCTC
>JBKJIP010000269.1:0-6177 GCA_046598515.1 Fimbriimonadaceae bacterium
CCGTTGATCATGCACTTCGGACAGATCGGCTTCTCACACCGGCCACAACTCAGGTTCGTCGCGGTTTTCGGGTGCCAGTAACAGAACATCGAGTCCGCCGGAGGCGGCGCATCTTTGGCGACCTTCGCAAACTCCAAGCCGCACCGCGCGCAATAGCGGTTCTCTAGATCGTTTTCTTTAGCGCAGCGTGGACATGTGATCAACGGTTCGTATTATCGCTTAGCGCTCCAAAAAAAGTTGGACCTTGGCATCCGGCGACGACAATACAAGCCCCGATCCCTTGACGGCTAGGTTCATTTTCCCTGAAGGATAGGTCAGTTCGATTCCCTTTGGCGTCATCTTCCACGTTCCTTCGAAGCGATAAATGAAGCGCATCTGAAAGCGATGGTCATGCTGGAGGTTGACTGCGGTGCGTTTGAGTAGATAGTCAAATCCGCCTCCCGCGTGCCCGGGCGTCAATCCCTCCGCCTTCTCCACATGCCACCTTCCGACATACGGTCGCTCGTCGGACTTCGTTTCATCAGGTCCCACTTGCGGTCGATAGCGAACGAACGTGAGCTTCTCGCCGAATCGGCCGGGCGGCATCGAGAGCGTGGAACCATCCTCACTAAGCGTCAGAGTCATCGGCAGGGTGACATCGCCCTGAGTCGTGGCTCCACCCTTACGCGCCACCTCAGGATCCAGTCCATTGAGCTTCTCCGGGTTCAATGTTATAGAGTTGCCTCGCCGTTCAAGAGACCCCTCGATCAGGTAACCGCCCGCCCCGAAGGCATACTTGTCCTCGGATGTGAACTGAAGATCGTTCATAGACTCAAACTTCTTGGCCGCCATAACCGCATTTACGGCGTCGGGGTCTTTGGGATCAGCGCCGGTCGGGTCCAGTTTCGCGATCCACTGACCCGTCAGGTTGGTCGCCTTCGGAGTGCTCTTCGCCTCTTGACGCGAGCATCCGACAAGAAGAGCAACGGAAAGGAGAACCCAACGAGCGTGCACGTAGCTTAGACGGAGGAGGGGGGCTGAATGCCACAATCTAGGCATGTCGAATGTGCATGACTATCCGGTAAAGGTTTCGTGGAATGGCGGTCGCGGCGGCTCGGGAACAGTTACGGCCACCCGCAGCAACACCCAAAACACCCTCGCCGTGCCCCCGGAGTTCCAAGGCTCGGGCTCCGGAACGAACCCGGAAGAGCTGCTGACCACGGCCATCGCAAGCTGCTATTCGATCACCTTCGGCATCATCGCCGAGAACCGAAAGCTTCCGGTGGTTTCCATTGAGACCAATGCAACCGGTCATGTCGAACAGAACGGCGCGAACTTCGTTTACACCGACATCGTCATCGAGCCAACGATTACTCTCGCGGCGGATGCCACGGATGACCAAGTAAAGATCGCGGAAGATATGGCCCACAAGGCCGACCTCTATTGCATTATCACGAACGCCGTTCGAGATAAGGTGAAGATCGAAGTAAAGCCAACCATTACTCGCTAAAACGCGGTTATCCCCGTTTTGCTTTAAATTGTAAGGTCTCACGTCTGTGCTCCCGATGATTTTCATAGGGATATGGGAGCACGGACGCTGCTCTACCGGCTGATGGTCATCAGCCCGATAGCGCTGATTGCATGGATTATTGGGACCGGAAGGTTCCAACACGAGAATTTCGAGTTCACTGCTTGCACTCGTCAGCAGCAGGACGCGATTTCGGAATACCGCGAAGCGGTGGCCGTCACGTTGCCGATGACCACCCGCACCTACGAACTCAACCCTCAAGAGGTCCGGTACGCGGCCTCCGTTTGGGTCGAGGGCGCGGCTACGGGAAAACTGAAGCCACTCACGCCCGTCTTCGTCGGTGATTCCGTGCGAGAAGGTATTAAGGGTCAGATTCGGGAGTGCGAGAGCGCCCTCGCGGGTCAGTTGCGGAAGCTGAGTGAGATGGAGATTCGCGCTGGCAACTACCAAGCCGCCCTCAACGATCTGCGCCTTGCTCTGCTCGTGAGCCAAGTCCTCCGATCCTCCGACCCGGTCGCCGAAGCGGCTTGCTGTCACGAAGAGGGGCACATCCTTACTCTCCTCGAGAAGCTCCTTCCGAAACTCTCGATCGACGACGTCGAGGGAGTTCACACCGATCTCGTCGCGCTACAGGAAACCGCGCCGACAATCGAGAGCTTGGTCAAGCAAACGAACAAGCTTTTGCGACGCGATCTGCTGGAACGTCCCGTTCAGCCTACGCAGTTTGGAGAACTAATCGCCCACGCCAAAGTTCGGACCCAGGCACCACTAACCCTCGCGGACCTGAGCGTTGAGCCAAAGGAAACCCATAAGCTAAGCCCGTATATGACGGAGCTCTACTTAGGGATTCGGGCGCGCTCATTGAGCAACGCCCATTATCTTCGGGTTATCGAGAAGGCGTCAGTGCTTCTGAATCCAAAGAAGCGAACGGTCACCGGAACCCTGACGAACTTCAGCCTTTAGCTTTTGACTTTCAGCGAGTTTATTCGCGGTGCTGAGCAGATCATCGCCGCGTTCCCAAACTACGTTCGATTCGATATCTCCCGCATTCAGGACCACTGGAGTCTGATAGCCATCCGCTACGGACTCGATGAACTGGCGCAACGTGCCGGTACCGGCGGTGAATTCTGACTGCTTGGAGCCAGGCAAGGCAATCCAAACCGGAGCTTCATCCCCGATCTTCACACTCAGCACAAGAGCACGCTCGCCGGAGTTGGCAAGCAGCTTTTCTTTCATGCTGACGTTGCGGCTCACGGGGATCGGCTCGAGCACCTTTCCATCTGCGTCGGAGATCACAATCGTCTTGGACTCATTCGCCACGTAGCTTAGGGTTACGCCACTGGCATGGGGGAAGATTTCAAGCTTGGACGGTTCCCCAAGGGGGGTAAAAATGTCAGCTGGACTCATCTGACGATTCGGGCCGGGAGTTACTCCCTGATTCGCTTGGAATACGGCGAGTGCGATGACGGCCGCAGCCGCTCCACCGATGCCCAACAGCCGCCACCAACTGGCGACACCCGTGCGCTGGGTTTGCTTGCTCTCCCAAATATGGCGGTCGAGCCGCGCCGTGATCTTCTCGTGAAGATCATCGGGCAACTCGACCGAGGAGGAACTGAGGATCGAAAGCTCTTCCATCGTGCCTTTGAAAGCACGGTACTCCGCCTGCAACTGCGCATCATCGCGGAGCGCTCGCTCAAACGACTGAGCCAAGCCCTTATCTAGCTGGCCCTCGTAATATGCTGAGAAATACTCTCTCGCTTTGTTTAAATTCATCGCTCACTCCATTGACGGCACATATGGTTTCTCTACGGACTTTGACCTTAGTCCAATCGGAAAAGTTCCTCGTCTTTCACCAGAAGTTCTCGCAAAGACAGGCGTGCTCGGTTTAAGCGGCTCTTAACGGTGCCAATTGGTAGGTCCAAAGCCTCGGCAATCTCCTCGTAAGAGAGCATCTCGGCGTGGTACATCGTGATCATCGCCCGCTGATACTCGGGGAGATGCACGACGGCCGCCTCCACCCTTTGCTCTCGCTGGTTGCGCTCGGCGATCTCGTCGGGGGCGGCGTCGGGATCTTCGAACTGTCGCTCCAGGTCGCCGTCCTCCGTCGAGATCGCCGATTCCAAGCTGACCGCGGGCCGATTCCTTTCCTTCTTACGAGCATCCAGGAAGCAGTTGGTGAGAATCCGATAGAACCACGTTGTGAAAGCTGAATTGCCCTTGAAGTTGCCGACCGCACCGTAGACGCGAACAAAAGCGTCACCGACGACATCGGAAGCTTCTTCGGCATTCGAAGTTAGTCGGAAAGCGTACTGATAGGCGCGTTTCTCATGTTTGCGAATGAGCGTATCGAGGGCATCTCGATCCCCCTTCTGGCACCGCTCGATGAGAATCGAGTCTTCTGGAAAACTCGTGCTCATGAACTCATGATGGGGCGCGACTCGTGTTGGGCGGCTTCCTCGATCGCAAGCTGCTCTTCGCGGGCGAGACTGCGCTCGCTGCGGCCGCGGGTAAGGGCCTTGCCATAGACTCGGCAATCGGCGCGGCCAACGAGGCTATTGATGACGGCACCGTCGCCCAGGTCGTCGTAAATCGCAAATGCGAAGCTTTGGTTACCTCCAACATCGTCGAAGGCATCGTAACGCACGAGGCCCAAATGCCGCTTCGACGTCGCCATTTTCGCTTCCAATTCTTCGATCCGTCGCTCGGCGGCCCGAAGCTTTTCCAGCGTGTCGCGCCTTTCGTAAAGGTGGTCTTCGAGCATCCGTTCCAAGTCCGCGCCGCTAGACGTTTTAAGCAAAAGGGACCACCGCGACTGAAAGTTTCGCAGTTTGAGCCATGCGATCAGTCCGAACGCCAGCGCTAAGACGCTCACGATCCCGACGATCAGAACCGGTAAAGTTAAGCTATGACTAGAACCCATGGGCTCACAGACCGAAGGTTAAGTATAGCGAACTTAACGGAAGAGCCATACGCATGAAGCGGAAGAGCGCCATTACCGAGTTCGGAACGACCCTGATCCTCGTTCTGGGCATCATGCTTTTCGCCCTATTCAACTTCAAGACGGTGGTCGTTTCTGGCCCCTCTATGGAGCCAACATTCATCGACGGTCAGAAGCTTCTCGCCTGCAAGGCGTACTGGATCATTGGCCAGATTCGGAAGAAGGACATTGTCGTCATCAAAGGCGACAAAGACAACGATTACTTCATCAAGCGGGTCTATGCCCTGCCGGGTGATGTTGTCGACTGGGCGAATGTCCCCGAAGACTGGAGCCTGGATCGAGGCGAATACAAAATCAAACCGGGCCAGATCTACGTGCTCGGCGACAACCGGGAGGTCTCCGAAGACGGCCGGGCGTGGGGCGCAATCTCGCAGGACCGTATAATCGGGAAAATTGTCAAGCGTTGAGGAAATTCCCGAGCGGTAAATACGGCCGCCAGACGCTGAGCTTCTTCCCCGCCCCGTATCGGGCCCCGCTCCGCGCGTTCGCCGCCCTCGTCTTTCCATGGAAAGAGGAGGAAGTTTTGGTCTGCGACATCGTAGGCCGCGGTTGGTGCATCCCCAGTGGCCGCGTCGAGCCGAACGAGTCTTCTATGGAAGCCATCCACCGTGAAGCGGTGGAAGAAGCGGGAGCGATCCTTTCCCGTGTGCAGTACATCGGCTGCTACCAAGTCAAGGAGCGCAACGAGGTCCGCTGGGCGGACTGCTACACCGCGCGGGTTCTCGACTTGACGGAGATCCTGTTGGTGGAAGAGTCCAGCGGGCGCGAATTTATGAGGATGGAGCAACTTCCAGACAAATATCACGTCTGGAACGAACTGACCGAGCAGGTCTTCCGCTATTCGCTGGAAGTCTTGAAGCGGTCAGAGTCTGTGGGCTAGCCCTGGGGCTGACGCGGGACGGGCATCCGCGTCCCACACGGGCATCTCTGGAAATGAACCGGGGCCGGGTCTCTTACGCGGGAGTTGATGTCGCGTGAGACTTCGGCCACGGTTCTTCGTTCGGCAGCTTACGGAGTTATCGTCAGAGTTGCGGTTTTGCTCGTCGCGCCGGTGGTGGCGGTGATCGTGGCCGTCTTGGTCTGAGAAACAACGCTCGTGTTCACTTGGAAAGCCTTCGTCACGGCGCCTTCGGCGACGTTAACGCTAGCCGGGACCACAGCAGCAGGCTCATTCGAACTCAGGGTGACGGCCATGCCGCCCGTTGGCGCGGCGCCGTTGATGCGAGCCGTCCCATTGACCTTCAGGCCGCCCTTGATACTCGTCGGGAAGAGGGTCAGCCCACTCGCGACGGGGGGCTCGATGTAGAAAACCACGCTGCGCTTAGCCCCGTTGAACGTGCCCTCGATGCGGATGGCGCGGCGGATGGCGGTGGGCTTTAGCTCGATGCTCATGCCGGCTTGAGAGGCGCCCGCGGCCACAGTGGAATTCGGGGTGATCGTCGCATAGTTTGTGCTGCTCGTTAGGCTCACAGCGCGGTCAGTGGCGGCACTGCTGTAAAAGTTGACCGTGCCGGTAACCGTGCGTCCTCCCGTGAAGGACTGGCCATTGATCAGCAGATTGCGGAGTCCGAGCTGCTTGATCCCGCTGACGCCCTCATAGCTGTGATTCGTACCGATGGTAGCGGAGAGCGCAACTTGACCCCAACGCCCCACCGCCGTTCGGAAGAGATAG
>JBKJIP010000341.1:0-6754 GCA_046598515.1 Fimbriimonadaceae bacterium
CTGCCGGCGACCCCGGTTGCCGAGCGCGCTTACTAATCCGATCGCAAAGAACCGATTGGCCGAAATCAGCCCTTCCTATTCTGTAGGGAGGGCTTGATTTTGCTTTATCCATTTAAAGTCCTCCTTCTCGCATCCCTGGCAGCATGAAGCCCCTCCATCCGTGGCTGGTCTGGCAGGCTTGCGGATGTCGCTACCCATTGAGTTGATCGAAGTCCACTCGATTGCTACAAGCGGCTTATGTTTGCGGCTCGTCGGGCAGAGGACAAAGAATCTTCAGGGATCTGGACGCCAATGTGAACTTGACGTGGCTGTCATGGACGCGGTGGGGATCTCCGTCTAGGATGAATCTATGCGACGTCACATGCACGTCGGCCGATGGAGCATCGACGCTCCAGACGTGGGCTTGCTCGGTGTGCTTCTTCATCAACAGGCTAAGGCCGTAGCGGAAAAGGCCCATACGGTCGTCACCTTCCACCACGTAAATGCTCAGGAGGCCGTCGTCGTTGGCGGCATTTTCTGTGGTGGGAAACGGGCCGGCGTGGGTTCGGCTAGCGGCGGCGACGAAGAGGCTGGCCATGGTCTCCACTGAGCCACTGTCGGTCTTGACGGAGATGCGAAAGGGCTGCGAATCGCGGATGGCGTGCCAGACCGCGGGTATGTAGGCGGCCCGGCCAAGAAGCCCTTTAGGTTGGGACTCAAGAGCCTGGGTTATGCCGGCAGTTAGCCCGCAACTCGCCGTGGTTACGAACGGCTGCTCGCCAAGGTAGCCGACATCGAGACCGTGTACCTCATGCTCGGACCAGCAAAGCTCCAGGGCTTTCACGGGATCCAAAGGGATGTTCAGTTCGCGAGCCAGAGCATTGCCTGTGCCCGCCGGGATGATGGCCAGAGTCAGGTCGAGCTCCATGCAGATGGGTGCGGCGAGGCGAACGGTTCCGTCGCCTCCGCCGACCGCGACAACTTTAGCTCCCTTCTGCTTCGCCTTACGGATCGCCGCGACCATCTCGCCCGGACGACGAGACAAGGAGATCGAGAGGAGCTCGGGCCCATAGGCTTTGCCAATGGCGTCCGCGGCCTGCTTCCCGATTCGGGATTTCGATCCGAGGATCGCGGCGCATTCGGACGGTTTAAAGCTCATTGTAGAGGACATAGTTTGGCGTATCCTGGTGGAGATGGGGTGGGAGTTACCGAAAGGCCAAGGGAGTGCGAGGATGCAACGTGCCTCGCAGCGCAAAGCACCAAGCTAATAACGCTGGGTCTGGGATCTTGGGTCATGTTGATTTAGGGTGCCAATCTCAAAAAAGAAAGCTTCTGCCAAACCTGTGGCAGAAGCTCGAATCACGTGGACTCTACACCTTAAGGCCGAGATCGAGACGGACCCATCTCCGCTCTACCCAGCCCCTAAAGTGCCGCCTTAGTAAGATGCGACTGCGTCAGAAGCATCCAGGCTGCTAGCGAGCGCTTCATCGAGGACGCGATCTTGGTCCTTCCAGTCGTGCTGAGCCTTAGCGGCGGTCATAGCCTGTTTCATCGACACGAGTGCCACCGTTCCCAGGGCGGCGGCGAAAATGCCGCTGCCGACCGCTAGGGCCATGTGACCCTGAAACTTTTTCAAGTGCTCACTTTTGACCGAGCTGTCTCGCGATAGTGTGTGCTTACTCGCCTCGACGACGTTTCGAATCGGTTCGGTTGTCGAAATACTCATCATTCTCACCTATTCCTATGAACGCCTACGGATGAGTGAGGGAGGTAAAGACGCCCCGTGCAAGAGTAAGAAAACTGCTAGAGGATTTCTTGCATAGAGGCGTGAAGGAAGGTTCGGAGGAGATCTTCGTATTCCGTATAGCGACTGCACTTGGTGAGCTTTTCGCGAAGCTGGGCGGCACCGTAGGCACCCTTAACGTACATCGGGATCTGCCCGCGAAGCTGACGGCAGGCATAGACTTCGGAATCGGTGCCGACGGCTTCCGTCCAGTCAGCCCTTTCCCCTTCGAAAGCGATCATGAGGCGAAGGTGCTCAAGCGCGGCTTCGATCCGTTCTTCAAGGGTAGGTGGGGGCAGAGGGTTCAGTCGTCGTACTTCGCGAACGATATCGCGCAGCGCCCATGGATTAGAAATGGCGGCCCGTCCGACCATGACACCGTCGCACCCGGTCTCCCGCATCATCCGCGAGGCGTCTTCCGGAGTTTTGATGTCGCCGTTTCCGATCAAGGGGACATCGACGGAGTCGCGCATCTGGCGGATCAGGTCCCAGTCGGCCTGGCCCTCGAAACCCTGCTTGGCGAAACGGGCGTGGAGGGTGATCATCTGGGCCCCGCAATCCTGAAATCTCCGCGCCAGATTGGGCGCGGCGAAGAGGGAGTAGTCCCAGCCGGCGCGAACCTTTACGGTCACCGGCACTTTGACGGCCTTCACGACGGCGTCGACGATCCGGGCCGCATGGTCGGGATCTTTGAGTAAGGCCGCTCCGGAACCGGTCTTGCAGACCTTGGGGACCCAGCAGCCCATGTTGATGTCAACAAGGTCAGCCCCCATCTCCTCGGCCGCGATGCGGGCGGTTTCGGCCATAGATTCGAGTTCGCTGCCGAAGATTTGAATGCCGAGGGGGCGCTCATCGGCGTGCACTTTCATCTTCTTGTAGGTCTTGACCGCCCCATAGTGGATAGCCATGGCGCTCACGAACTCAGTGAACATCAGCCCGGGTCCGGCCATCCGCTTCGCCATCAGGCGAAAGGGCAGATTGGTGACATCCTCCATCGGGGCAAGCAGCACGGGAGGATCGACGGTGATGCCGCCGATTTTGAAGGCTTGCCCGAGGTGATGCGTGGCGCTCAAGGCGTCAATTGTGGCAGGCTTCCCACTCTTCTCGAAGGATCGCGAAGATATGCGTGTCAGAGCGGCTGCCGTCGTCGTGGATGTAGTTCTGCCTGAGAGTGCCTTCCAGCTTGAGACCATTCTTCTCGGCGACGCGCACACTTCCGGCGTTGCGCGTGTCGCAGTGCCACGAGAGCCGCAGCCACCCCCAATCCGTGAAGCCCCATTCGAGCATGATCGCAAGCAACCGGGAGGCAAACCCCTTCCCCGCCTCGCTGGTACGGACCCACATGCCAACCTCACCGACGCGCCAGTCCAGCGGCTCGTTTCGACAGAGGAACGCGGGTCCGGCAACCATTCGGCCTTCGCGAATGACCATCATTCGAAACACCTTGTTCGCATCAAAGTCGTCTCGATAGCGAAGGCAAGTGGCTTCCGCTTCCTCTAGGTCTTGGATAGCGGCGACCCAAGGAATCCACTCTTCCAGTTCTGCGCGCGCGTCGTTCACGGCATCCAGAAGTAAGGGGCCGTCGCCGGCTTGGTAGGGCCGAATCTCAAGATCGCCGAGCGACAGCAGCCGAGGTGGGTTGAAGGCATCCATTCCTATCCCATTCTGCCTCTTTCGGGCCCAGCAGGTACCCTAATTAGCATCCATGAATGCAGACGAGCGTGATTTGTTGCCTGAAGAAGAGGAGCTGACGAGCCCTCCGGTTGAACCCGATCCACTCGACGACTTGTCCGATCCGGATGATCCCGAAGCGAACGCGGACACGGATATGACCGAGCTTCTGACTCAGGAGCTTAACGACCTTAAGGACCAGCTTTTGCGGACGATGGCCGACTTTCAAAATTTCCGAAAGCGTGCCCAGCAGGATAAGCAGCTAACCCAGCGCCTGGCGACGGAGGACCTCATCCGAGATCTCTTGCCAATCCTTGATAACTTCGACCGGACGGTTGCGGCTGCCGGTCAAGGCGCGACCATGGAATCCCTCTTGGAGGGCGTTGGCTTAGTGCATCGTCAGATGCTCACCATCCTTTCTCAGCGCAACCTCGAGCGAATCAAGACCACGGGCGAGATCTTTGACCCGGAGTTTCACGAGGCGATCACCACGGAGCCCAATCCCGATGTTCCCGAGGGAACCATCATCGGCGAACTTGAAGCCGGGTACCGGCTGGGAGACCGTACGGTCCGCCCTGCCCGGGTCCGGGTGGCTCGCGGATGAGCCGAAAATTCTTCGGAACCGATGGTGTTCGCGGCGTCGCCAACAAGGGCAAGATGACTCCGGAACTCGCCATGCGCGTCGGACTAGCCGCCGGAACGGTGCTGATTCGCAAGGGTTTGCCCGCTCAAGTTGTGGTCGGTCGCGATACGCGGCGCAGCGGTTCCATGCTGTCCACGGCCCTGATCGCCGGGTTCTGCTCGGCGGGAGTCGATGCGATGGCAATCGGGGTCGCCCCCACCCCGGCGGTAGCCTTCTGCGCTCGCCGCGGCTTTGGTCTCGGCATCGTCATCAGCGCGAGCCATAATCCAGCCGCCGATAACGGGATCAAACTGCTCTCCGCCGAAGGCGGAAAAGTGACCGACGCTTTCGAACTCGAAGTCGAAAGCTTGTTGGAGTCGGACTTTGCGGACCGCCCGGTGGGCACCGCGGTGGGGTCGCTCACGCAGGCCCGCGGAATGCTCGATCTTTATGCCGACTTTCTGGTCGGACTGGTACCCGAGCGGCTGGATGGCATGCGAATCGCCGTGGATGGTGCAAACGGGGCCGCTTACGAGCTTGGCCCGGAGATTCTTCGGCGCCTGGGCGCGGAGGTCGTGACAACCGCCGTCGAGCCCGATGGGCTAAACATCAACGCGCACTGCGGTGCCACGCATCCCCAGCGGGTTCAGGATCTCGCCGTAGAAAGCGGATCCGCGATCGGCGTCGCTTTCGACGGCGATGCGGATCGTGCGGTCTTCAGTGACGATCAGGGCCGGCTTATCAACGGTGATCGCACCATGGCCATGTGGGGTGCCCACTGGCATATCGATCCTCCCGTGATTGTGGGAACGGTCATGAGCAACACGGGCTTCGAGCGGTACCTGCAGTCCCAGGGCATCCGCCTCGAACGGGCGAAGGTGGGCGACAAGTACGTTTCGGAGCAGATTTCCGCTAATCAGGCGAAGGTCGGCGGCGAGCAAAGTGGCCACATCATCTTCCCCCAGCACGGGCCCACAGGCGATGGCTTGGTAACGATGCTCGAGCTGCTTCGAGTTCTCAAGCGCGAAGGCCGGCCGGCGGCGAGTTTCTATAACGACTTCGACAACTGGCCCCAGACGCTGGTGAACATGAATGTCGGCGACCTCGGAAGCTGGCGGGAGGGTGACGGAGTGGCAGCTTCCATCGCCGAGGCAGAAGCGTTGGTTGAAGGCAAGGGCCGCGTCAACCTGCGCCCATCGGGAACACAGCCCATCGTCCGCGTTATGATTGAGGCGGAAGATGCCGGCGCGCGTGATCGGGCTCGTAATCTGATCATCGATGCCCTGGTGAAAGGCAGCGGGGGATCGATTTACAGCGAAACCGACCTGACCACTTCCTTGGGAGAATGAACTTTCGAGACGCCCTCGAGCAAGACGTGCTGCTCGCCGCGCCGCTCTTGCTCGGGTGGGACCTGGTCGCCCCGGGTATGCGGGCGCGAATCGTCGAAACGGAAGCCTATCGAACGCCGGACGATGCCGGATGTCACGCCCATCGCGGCATGACTCCGCGGAACGCGGTCATGTTCGGTCCGGCCGGAAGAGCCTACGTTTACTTCACTTATGGCAACCATTGGATGCTGAACATCGTCGCCCATGGCGAACGCAACGCGGCCGCGATTCTGATTCGCGCCGCCGAGCCTCTGGAGGGATTGGAAGAGATGAGGGCTTGGCGGTATGGCGCGGGACGGGCATCCGCGCCCAACAAGGCAGTTGTGCTTGGCGGCTTGGCGCGGGACGGGCATCCGCGCCCCACACGGCAGTCTTTCCAGATTGGGCCAAAGGATCAGTCGGATCGGAATCTCCTCTCGGGACCAGGCAAGATTTGTCAGGCATTTGGAATCACCGGAGAGTTTAATGGCCTCGATCTCCTCTCTGAAGAGTCCGCCATAAGGCTTGAACCAGGGGAGATTGTCTCGACTGTCACTTTGGGCACCCGCGTCGGGCTTGCGAAAGGCTGCGGCGATGACTTACCTTGGCGATTCAGCGACGCGACGAAACTGGAGTGGGTTTCGCGCCCCTTGCCTACGCTGCCATCCCGGCTTCTACCGGAGGCAACGGCAACAGAACCCGGAAGCGAGCTCCGTTCTCATCATCGCAAACCTCGATAACGCCGCCCATCAGGTGGCAAATGCGACGGGAGATCGCGAGGCCGATGCCGAGCCCCGACTTGTGTGAGGGCATCGAAACGAAGGAATCGCGGTGCTCGAAGACATGGTCGCGAAGCGCGGCATCGATGCCTACGCCCGTGTCCTGCACGCAAAGGTCGACCCATTTCGTCCCATCTCGGCGATTCAAGACGCCAGCGGTGAAATAGATCGAACCGGAATCAGTGAATTTGAGGGCGTTATCCAATAGGTTGGAAGCCACTTCTAGCACTCGGCGCCTTGGAACGAAATATTTTCTGTTCAAGTCTGAATCGATCCACGTGATGAAGCGTAATCCTGCCCGATCTGCCTTTACGTTGAACAGGTCAGAGAGCCGTTGGATCTCCTCCGCAACGTTCGTGGATTCAAACTCCAGCTTCAACTGGCCGCTTTCCAAGCTGGCGAGGTCGAGCAACTGATTAACTTTCGTCGTGAGTTGCTCGGCGGAATCTTTGGCGAGCATCAGATACTGGCGTGACTCAGCAGAAATGTCGCCATCCAGGACGAGAGTCGTCATGCCGATCAGGCCATTCCATGGAGTCCGCAGTTCGTGGCC
>JBKJIP010000438.1:0-8094 GCA_046598515.1 Fimbriimonadaceae bacterium
CATCGTCATCGAATCCACCGGCCGCTTTACTGATGCCAATCTGGCCGTCGCCCACAAGACGGGCGGCGCTAAAAAGGTCATCATCTCAGCCCCGGCCAAGAACGAGGATCTCACGATCGTGCTCGGTGTAAATGACGAGATGTACGATCCGGCCAAGCATCACGTGATTTCGAACGCATCCTGCACAACGAATGGCCTCGCCCCGGTCGCCAAGGTGCTTCATGAGAAGTTCGGTATCGAAAAGGGCCTCCTCACGACGGTCCACGCCTACACCAATTCGCAGTCAACCGTCGACACCGCCAAGAAGGACGTTCGCGATGCTCGCGCCGCGGCTGAGAACATCGTGCCCTCATCCACTGGTGCGGCCAAGGCCGTGGGCTTGGTTATCCCCGAGTTGAAGGGCAAGTTCACGGGCATGGCCTTCCGCGTCCCGACCCGAACCGTTTCGGTCGTTGACTTCACTGCGATCCTCAGCAAAGATGCCTCGGTCGAAGAGATCAACGCGGCAATGAAAGAGTATGCCGATGGGGCCATGAAGGGCATCCTGCGCTATTCGGATGAGGAACTCGTTTCCTCCGATCTTGTCGGAGACGAGCACAGCTCGATCTTCTCCGCCTTCGATACGATCAGCATGGGCAACTTCATCAAAGTCGTCGCCTGGTACGACAATGAGTGGGGCTACTCCTGCCGCATCTCGGACCTCTGCAAGTTCCTCGCCGAAAAGGGCTTCTAGTTCTTCCTGCCCAAAGCGTGTGCCTCCATCCTTCAGGGACGGCATACGCTTGGGTGGGTCATGGGGTTCGAGACGTTCAAACTGCTCTTAAGCGATTCCAAGCTCAGCGCGCAGTTCTCCATAAGCCGTATCCCGATCCGGCGATGGCGGCTCCACGAAGCGGAGGATGAAATCTCGGCGATCCCAACTGTAGACGGAGTCGAGCTTTCCGTGCATCACGAGCAAGGACGCCACCGCGCCGTAGGCTTCCGGTCCCGTACATTCCCGCGCACAGCGAAGCAGGGCCTCAATGATAGCGGGCGTCTTGTAGTTCGCCGCCTCCTCGATTGCATCCGTCGTGGCAGTGGCAGGATCGAGGGTTTTCAAGAGCGTTGATTCTGCGTTGCTGCCAGTGGCCGGCGGTCCGTATCTCAACGCCGCGACCCGGAGCTTGGCATCCGGAGAATTCCTTGCCTTCTCGATGGCGGCGTGAGCAGCGACGGTGCCCACAAAGTGCAGAGCTTCCAGATCCCGCCAATCCTGAACATGCGAGATCAAGTCGCTCACCACCCCTTCGCGCTCTTCATCGGTCATTTCGGCCAGGGCGTCCAAGTCGTACCCGACCCCATCGTGCCATTTCTCGTAGTCCATCAATTTGCTTTCGGCAAAGCGGCGATAGGCATCGGAACTCATGATTCGATTGTGGCTAAAATCCAGCGTGATCGTTGCCTCCGCCCGCATTTTCCTTCGGATCGAAGGTGCCCAATCCCTCAAAGATAAGCGACAAGTCATTCGAAGCCTCATCGACCGAACCCGCCGTCGATTCGGCGTCTCCGTCGCAGAAGTCGAGGATCATGATTTATGGAACGTGGCTACGGTCGGCCTCGCCTGCGTTAGTAACCAAGCCGAGCATGCTCGCAGCATCGTCCAGCAGGCGGTTAACCACTTCGAGGATGCCACCGAAGCCGTGGTGGAGGGCGTGGAAATCGAAGTAAATCGGTTTGGTTCAGAATGAGTTCGATGAAGGCGGATTCTGTTGGACAGAAGCTCACGCTAAACCAGGCAAGGCACCTCGCTCTGAGATCCCAGGGGCTGCTCGACCGCTATCCCGATCCTCTCTCGGCCATGGAAGCCGTCGTTGCGGTCCAGTCGCAGTATGCGGTCAGCGTCGTCCCTGCCCTGTTTGCCCGCGCCAAGGGAGTTACGGCGCGAAAGGTCGATCGCATGCTCCTGAAAGAGCGAACGCTCATCAAGTCTTGGAACTTGAGGCACACGCTCCATTGCTTCCGAAGTCAAGATCTGGTGCTGTTTCATCATGCCCTTGGCAAAGAGCTCTATCGCCGTTTCGCGGACTGGATGAACAAATACGAGTTGTTCGAGGTGATGGAAATGGCCGATCTCGAAAACGGGATCATGCAAGCTCTGGATGGCCGACCTATGGCCCGCGAAGAACTCCATCGCACCGTCGAAGCGCTCCAGCAGGTTCCGCACGCCGGTTGGGGTGCGGACGTGAAGGGACTGGCTTATAAGGGTGATCTGGTGATGTGCGAACAGGGCGCGTCTCGATCCAAATTCGCCCGGCGGGACCAGTGGCTACCTGACCTGGAAATGAGTACAGAGATGCCGGACATGGGTATCGAGCTTTGGCGGCGCTACCTGCAGGGGCACGGTTTGGCCACCGTTGCCGACTTTCGATATTGGGTGGGCGTGACGGGATTCGATATCAAGGCGGCCCATGCCGTTCTCCGCGATGAGTGCGTGGAAGTGGACGTCGAAGGCCGGAAGTGCTTAGCGCTCTGCCCGGTCTCGGAACTGCCCGACGCTCCTCCCCGAACCTGTCGCTTCCTCGCCAAGTTCGATCCGCTCATCATGGGCTGGAAGGATAAGTCCATGTTCCTCGACCCCGAGGATACGGGCAAAGTGGTGCGGCCCGCTGGGCAAATCGAAGCGACGCTTTTACTGGATGGCAAGATTGTCGCGACTTGGCGATTGGAGCGGAAAGGGGATACCGGGATCATCACCGTCTTCCCGTTCAAGAAGATCGCGAAGAGGCACGTCTCGCGCATTTTGCGAGAAGCCAACGCTTTGGGAAAAGCGATGGGTTTCAAGGAAGTGCAGGTTAGGGGCTTGGAAGGCTAACTCCCTAAGGGCAAGTAGTGCCCCCTAACCGTCTGCGTCGCGAATGGCCCAGATGCAAAAAAGCCCCCGGTTCCCCGGGGGCTTTTCCGTTCTACGGTCGTTTACTGAGTTCGTGTGACTCGGACCTTCAAGTTGACCTTGTTTCCGACTCCCCACCAAGCGGGCTTTACTTCGAAGGTTTCTCCACCGACGGCGTTCACGTCACCGATTACTCGGTTGGTGCGGACATCGTAGTAGAGGTACATCGCAGTTTGTCCCGGCGTCGGGCTCACGACGCAGAGATCGTTCGGATCGAACATATCTCGCTCGGTAACCGCGATCCGGATCGGGATCAGGGTGCCGGCGTAGTTATTGATCGTGAAGGTTCCGGCGTTGTAGACCGTCACCTTGTCATCGGGCAGGGTCTTCGAGTACTGCAGGGCGCCGACTCGAACGCTGACGGAGAAGTCTGCGGCTGAAGTCGGATCCATATTGTTCTGGGCATCGGTGACTTGAACAAGCTCCACCTTGATACCGGTCGATGGGTTGACGGGGACGTCGCTCGAGTTCCAGACGCTGCGTCGCATCGTGTTCGACCAGACTAGGGGACCGGCTTCACGGATGAGCTCGTTGTGGATCCAGGCGTCGTTGCCCGGGTTGAACATCAAGGATCCATGGTTGTCGTTGTCCCAAGGGAGCATTCCACCGTACTTGTTCGGTTCGAAGACTCGGAAGAAATTCTGGTTTAGGACGTGGTAAGCGTGAGCCGAATCCCAGCCAAGGAAGCCGTCGTTATCCCACTCACCATCGGTCTGGCCGAACTTGTAGGGCGAGCCGCCAAGGAAGGAGCTAATGACACCCTTGATCGTCGGAGACGTGGGGTACCAGAGCGCATCGACGTGGCGCTCGACGTTCGGACCGATTCCCTTGAAGGGGCTGGCGACGCGATCGCCTTCCGGATGCTCAGCGATGCCCCACGGCATCTTGCCTTCGTATCCGAATCCGTCTCGGTGCATGAGATTGCCGATCAGATAGAGGGCCATGGCCTCCTTGGAAGGTCGAGTGCCCTTGATGAGATCAATCGTGCTGACGGGGTTGAAGACGCTACCACCAAGGAGGAACACGCTTCGGCTCTCGTCGATATAGGTGCTGCCCGGATTGCGCCCGGCCGCTGTGTAGATCGGTACGAGGGGACCACCGGCCCAGCGTCGTGCCGTATTGGGCTGCAGAATCCCTTGGTTGTACTCCCTCATCCGCATGAGGTCCTGGAGGCAATCCCGCTTTCCGGCTACGGCGTCGAGGGCCATCTTTACTCCGTCCTTCGCGAGCTGCTTGACCACCGCGGGAGGATTGCCTTTATAGACGTTGAACGTTACTGAGTCGAAAAAGCTCATGATCATGCTGTAGCCATAGTTCTCGATGTATGTGGCGATATCGCCAGCAACATCGGGGATCATGGTGCCTTCATGTGGAGCGGCGAGAGTGTGGACGAGCACGACGCGCTTGCGGAGGAAGTCGGCCCGTTGCCGCTCGGTTGTAGTGAGCTTGACGCCCCACAGGTCGCCTTCCGTCGGGTTGGCGAGAAGGCCGCGAGCGACGATTCCGCCGAAGCTGTGCGTTACGAGATAGATCTGCGGCTGCTGATCGGCCGTCATGTGGCCGAACGCTGTGGTGTAGCTGAGGTACGTCTCATTGATGAACTCCTTAAGCTGGGTCATCAAATGCTTGGAACCGTCGCGCTGGTTAATCATGACCATCGTGGTATTCGCCCCAGCGTTCTTCGTGATAAGGCGAATGTGGTCCTTGATCAGCGTCTGGTTGGTCTCGATGCCCGCGGGAAGTCCGGTCAGCCAAGAGACTGGGAAGCAGATCGGGTTCAGGTCGAACGCGTTGGCGTCAGTTGTCGTCGGCTGCCAATCGGCCTTCACCGTGTTCTTGAAGCGCATGCTTCCACCGATCTTCGGCGTGATGACTCGCATGTTCGACTCGTCCATGCGGCCCTGGAGCGACTTGACCATGTCGAAGCCCCAGTAGTAGCGGGAGTGACCGGTCTGGTTGATCTTCGCGTCGGGATCCTGTTCGGGCTTCGGCGTGACGCCGTGCATCAGGATGACGAGGCGGGATCGGCTCTTGTTGATGTCGAAGGGCTCAGTACCGACCTGCGCATTTGCAAGGCCGGGCATGGAGGCGAGGACGGCGATTCCGCAGAGGGCGGACAGGGTTTTTGCTAAGGGGTTTCTCATTTCTTCAATACGCTCCGTGGCGTTAATGAAGATGTTAGGGGGTCGCCGTTACAAGGCAAGGGCCAAACCGTTATAACTGCGTTACAAGAGTGTTACAACGCACATTTACGGGCGATTTGAACCTAAACGACCTTGTCGAAAAGTGCGCGGGCCGCCTCAATTGTCAGGGGCCAGTCGTGCGAGCCCGTGCCGCCGAGCTCTTCGATGAGCTTTGCGCGGGCAGTGAGGGCCTGCTCCACGAGGACGAGATCGTGGTGCTTTTCAAAGTCGATGGAGAAGGCGAGCACGCTTCTGGCCGCCTCGATGTCGCCCGTATGATTAAGCATCGTGGCCACCAAGGTGAAGGCACAGCAAAGGCCACCCTTGTTATTGTCCTGAAACCATAGCTCTCCGCAGGCGATGAGATACGGGCGAGCCTCCACATGACGCCCTTGCGCCCAGAGGCAAAGGCAGATCGAGTGATTCTGGTCGGCCTCCTGATACGGGCTCCCCACTGCATGCCATATACGGAGCGATTCCCGAAAGCATGCCTCCGCCTCTTCCGCTCGCCCTCGATCCAGCGCGATGCGGCCCACCATCTCATTCAAGAAAGCCCACCCTGCGGGCACGCGCGTCTCCGTAAGGATGGCCCGACAGCGGTCCATCACGACATCGGCTTCGTCGTCCCGCTCCATCTGCCACAGATGTCCGGCGAGGTGAATACCCGCCGAAGCGGCCTCCGATCCCCCGTCCATTTCGAGCAGCATTCGGTAGCTGACGGCAAGGTGCTCCATTGCGGACTTGTATTGTGCGGTGTAGTTATCGATCGTTCCCAGCAACGCGTGAGCGCGGGCAATGACGTATCGATCCTTCGCCGCTTCCCCCATGGTTAAAGCTTCCTGAGCCACGGCAGCCGCCTTCGGGAAGTCGACCCGGAAGTAGTATTGAGCCATCCATAAGGCGACCCTCGCGCTTAGAGTTGGGTTGTTCAGTCCTTCCGCGATGGCCTGGGCGCGATGCAGCGGATCCCGCGCATAGCTCTCTTTGTGGGCCATGAACGCGAGGAACGCGAAGGCGAGTTCCAACTCCGCAACCAGCCCGGCCGGCTCGGATTGCCAATGCTCGCTGAGCTTGATGAACTGCTCGAGTCTGCCCATCGCGCGTCCTCGGGCCGATTCGTACCGAATGAACTTGGCCGCGTGGCGGTAAGCCAGCGAGGGCTCATTCTCGCATGCCCAACGCCAAGCGAAGTCCATGTTGTCGGACTCGCTATCCAATGCGATGAGCCAGGCAGGCACGAGTGGACCCCACGGGACCAAATCGAATCCGTCGAGGAACGCGAAGATCGTGCGAGACGCTTTTGCCTCCAGTCGGCTCCTTTCATCTCGCTCGAGTCGCGCTTGGACGTACTGGTGGATGGGTGCAAGCATGCGGACGCGAACCTGACCCGCCTGATCATCGAGGGTAAGCAGGGCGGAGTCGAGCAGCGCTTCGATCAGGTCCAGATAGGGCTCGTCCTGAAACTCAATCGCAGCAAGTTCCATGGACAACCCGCCCGGATAGGCGGCGATCCGCTCCAATGCCTGGCGTTGGATTTGCGTCTGGGCGCCAAAGCTAGAGGCCAGGGCGCTTTCCAACGATCGATGACGCTCGGGGAGGTCGCCCCGGCCGCTCCCGGCCAAGGCCGAATCGAGTTGATCCAGGATCGCCCGCGGAGTCAGAAGCCGAAAACGGGCGGAAACGAGCCTCAAGGCGAGCGGGTAGCCGTCGAGTCGCTTCGAGATGAGCATCAACTCTTCCTCGACGCCCGGCATTGACGTAGCTTGCGGGCGGACGGCTTGCAGGGCGGCCGCAAGGAGGTCGCGTCCGGCCGTCATCGCATCCAGAGGGCCAACCGGGATCAGCACCTCATCCGCCGATCTCGTCGGCGCCACCGACGTCACGATCAGCCGGACGTTTCTGGAGTCTGCGGTTAGTGTTCTCAGATCAGGGCCGGCATCCGGCAACACGGTCTCCAGATTGTCCAGGACCAGATAGGTCGGCTGATGTTGGAGTACGGCGGCGAGATACTTGAGGGGATCGGCCTCGCTGGGAGGGTCCTCTTTCAACTGGGCGAGCACCGATCGTGACCACTGCTGGGGATCGCTCACATCGGCAAGCGACGCAAAAGCGACGCGTGCGTCGGCTCTCTCGGTGAGTCGGTGAGCGATCTCGACGGCGAGGCGGGTCTTGCCCACGCCACCCGGCCCAACCAGGGTTATCAGCTTGACCGCCGGTTGCTCCAGCCGCGCGAGAACCTGCGAAACAAGATCCTCACGACCGAAAATGGGATCGATCGGAAGGGGAATCGTCTCCGACCAATCCGTGGGGGCCGGAATGACCGAGGCAGTGCTCGTGATCTCGGAAATGAGGATGCCGCTCAAGTCCTCCGTCTCGACGCCGAGACGTTCTCGAACTTCGCGGCGATAATCCTGATACTCGGCCACGGCGGAGGCGACGCTGCCGAGCTTCGAATGAGCGTTTACCGCGACCATCCTGATTTCCTCGCTTAGAGGATGCAGTGCGATCAGTCGCTTGGCGAGAGCCAAGGCACCCGATGGATCTCCGCTTTCCAACTTTTGGGTTCCGATCGCCACTGCGGCCTGGAGTTGGAGCTTTGTCGCTCTCGTCCGCTCCCCCATCGCCCAAGGGTCGTCCCAGCCGGGCAGAAACGTCTCGGCCAAGCAATATCCGAACGCATTGTCAAATCGCCCTCGGGCGACTCCTTCGAGGATGTCAAGGTCGGTTCGAAGCTCGCATCGGTCCAGCCAGACGTCGTTCGCATCCGCCCCAATCAGGTCAGAGGCGCTGCCGAGGATGCGCTTGAGCCGATGAATTTCCTGTCGAAGCCGAAGGCGGGTCGAGTCATAGAGGTCATCCGGCCAGAGTTGCTCGGCCAGCTGCGCCCGAGGCATGCGTCCCGACCGGGAAAGGCTCAAAAGCGCCAGCAGTTTGGCCGCGCGCACGGTGCCAAAGTTCCGAATGGCCAGGTCGCCTCCCACC
>JBKJIP010000455.1:0-19342 GCA_046598515.1 Fimbriimonadaceae bacterium
CGACTTTGCGGATGTAGTCGGGAGCAAAGGGGACTTTGCAGTCGGTGTTGCCCATGAACACCTTCACTTTGCCGATCTCTTCAGCTGCGGTCATCGCCTCGAAGTTCAGATCCGCCACATAGCTTCCAAGCGAGATCACGAAGCCGTTCATCTTATAGCGAACGCGGTCGGGCTGGGCGTGGATCGTGGTCTTCACGCGCTCTAACAAACCCCGCAAGGCCTGGATGTCCAAGGCAGAATCATTCTTCACGGCGACCAAACTCGACAAGGTTCCCCAGCCGACGACTTGAGCCTTCTCATCCTCGGAATCGATCCATTCGAGAGCGAGCTCCCAACCGTGTGGACCTTCCGACGCGACCCAGGCGACGGCGAACTCGGCGACCACGTCGCTGCTCGCCTTATCGAGCCAGCCGCGCAGATCATCTTTGGTCATCTTGGATTCGTCGGCGATGAGTCCGGCCAAGTAGATGGCGTCGTAGACGCCGGTATCGAAGAGGTCGAGAGCGAGTTGGTAGTCCTTCTTGATCTTCTTCTCGTACTTCTTGAGCTCCTCGATCTTCACGCCGAAGAGCGGGCCGGTTACCCCGTGGTTCCGCATGATGCGGCGGTACGCCTCGGTTCCGAGAGGCTCGATTTCTGAAAGGATTTGTTGGGCGGTCATGGGTCCACGCAAATTATATTCTCTTCAATCCATGCTAACCAGGCTGGAAGCCCATGCTACAAACTAAGGACGTGCCCAAGGAATATCCGACTTACCGCCGCCCGGTCCTAGCGAAGAACGTTGTCGCTACCTCGCAACCCCTCGCCGCGCAAGCTGGTCTGCGCATGCTGCTCCAAGGCGGCAATGCGATCGACGCGGCGATCGCGACGGCGATCGCATTAACCGTTCTGGAACCGACCTCCAACGGCATCGGCAGCGACGCGTTCGCGATCGTCTGGGACGGCTCGGAACTGCATGGCTTGAATGCCTCCGGACGCTCCCCCGCTGGCTGGACGCCGGATCGGTTTGCCCACCTCGACCGTATGCCCCAGCGCGGATGGGACGCCGTCACCGTGCCGGGGGCGGTCTCGGCTTGGGTTTCGCTTTCATCTCGATTCGGAAATCTCGACTTTGAAAAGCTGTTCGAACCCGCGATCGAATATGCCCGAGACGGCTACCCGGTGACTCCGATCATCGCCAAGAGTTGGGCTCGCGCAGCCGAAGTGTTGGCAGGCGAGCCTGGCTTCGCCGAGGCGTTCATGCCCGGGGGCCGGGCACCGGCGGCGGGTGAAGTCTTTCGCTCGCCAGCGATGGCGACGACCCTCGAGCGCATCGCCACCACAAAGGGCGAAGCCTTCTATCGGGGAGATGTGGCCGAGCGCATCGTGGATTTCTCGCGGCAATGCGGCGGGGTGATGACCCTAGACGACCTCGCCTCCCATCAGGCGGACTGGGTCGGAACGATCTCGGGCTCTTTCGATGGCTACGAGATTCACGAGATTCCTCCCAACGGACAAGGCATTTCCGCGCTCATGGCTCTCGGCATCCTCGAACACTTCCCTGCCCTTCGCGATTTGGACCCGGACGGCGTCGAGAGTATCCACCTTCAGGTGGAAGCGATAAAACTGGCATTCGCTGATCTTCATGAGCATGTCGCCGACTCGGACTTTATGGAGGCTTCGCCGGTCGATCTCCTATCCCCGGCCTATCTGGCGGAGCGAGCCGGCTTGATCGACCTGTCCAAAGCCGGGATTTTTAAGTTCGGTGTGCCCTCAAAAGGAGGCACGGTTTATCTCACCACGGCGGACGCCCACGGCATGATGGTCTCCTTCATCCAGTCCAACTACATGGGGTTCGGCTCCGGCATCGTGGTTCCCGGGACGGGTATCAGCATGCAGAACCGAGGCTGCGGTTTCCGGTCAAAACCCGGACATGTCAACTCCGTAGGCCCGCGCAAACGCCCCTTCCACACCATCATCCCCAGCTTCGTCACGCGCGACGGCCAACCGGAAATGAGCTTCGGAGTCATGGGCGGCCCCATGCAGCCTCAGGGTCATCTTCAGATGGCGGTCCGAATCCTGATGCATGGGCAATCAACTCAAGCCGCAAGCGATGCCCCGAGGTGGCAGGTTATGGAAGGCGGTGCGCTGCACGTCGAAGAGGAAATGTCTCCGTCTGTCGTCGAAGGGTTAAGGGCGCTCGGTCATAGCGTGATTGTCGAGACCGGCTACGCGAATCAGGCGTTCGGCGGCGCGCAGTTGATTCGGCGGCGAAAGGGCTACTTCGAAGCGGGATCCGACCACCGGAAGGATGGCGGAGCGGTGGGGTTTTAAGGCGACTGGTAAGCTCCTCGCCGATGTATCCAATGCGCGAGTTCCAGGAGCGAAATCCGGAGGCTATACGGGATTTCATCCGCAAACACCCTCTCGGCATGATCACCGCCGCCGGAGAATCGGGTTTGGTGGCAACCCACGTCCCCCTCCTGATCCAGCAAGAGTCGCCGATGCGGCTCCGGGGCCATGTGATGCGCAAAACGTCGCATTGGGAAGGGTTCAAGACTGCGACCGAGGTCCTCGTCGCCTTCACCGGGCCGGACGCGCCGATCCTCGAAAGCTGGAATGAGAATCGCCCGTTCGGAGGGACGTGGAACTACATGGCCGTTCACGTCCGGGGGAAACTCAACTTTCTGCTGGGGGATGAGCTGGTCGAGATATTGAGGGACCTGAAAAACCTCTATGAGGAAGATCCCTCCACCCAGTTTGAGGATCTGCCCGCCGACTACGTCCCCTCCCTAATCCGCGCCATTGAGGGCTTCGAGATCGAAGTGAGCTCGCTCGAGGCGGTGTTCAAGCTGAGTCAAAACCGTAGCCAGACCGACTTTGACCGCACCACCGAAGAGCTTCGGCGAAGAGAAGGCGAGGGCGCCCTGGTGGCCGAGGAGATGGCCGCGCGGCGGCATTCGTTCTTTCCAGTCTGAACGATCCCGCTGCTCCATCCCGGAGTATTTGCGCTTCCACACGTAAATCGTGTTCAGACTCCCCCATGCTTGGGGCAATCCTCTGCCTGCGATGTCTGGCCGCTCTCGGCCTCCTGCAGAATCCGAACGATCCACTCCTCGGTGTACTTCGATCTTTTCATGGCTCCTCCTAGAGGAGGGAGATCCCAGGAAGAATGGCCCTTATCGGCACTCCTCGCCTGTTTCACCATCCTTCGAGTTCATGGTTGATTTGAGACGTGCTCGGAGAACAAGAAGACATCCTAGTCCTATAATTGCCGCAATAACGATAGCATAAAATCCTGCGGCGGACGGTGCCACCAAATTGAGGGACAGCGGCAAAATCACAACTGATATCGGGAACACAGCCGACACAATGCAACCGCTGCATCCCTTCCTGATGGAGATTAGTGAGAGCAAGAAGATGATGAGGCCCAATAGAGCTAGCAATGACGCTGCCACCAAGGGTCTATCGAATATAGCTTGACGTTTATCTGGAAACGCAAAAACCGCAGACACCCCAACAACTGCCGCGCACACGCTGAGTGCGACGTCAGTTCTATCAGTTTTGGGCGGCAAATCCCATTCCCCCTTCGATGTTAGAGACCTTATCACAGGCAGCTCCTAGAAAGTCCCCAACAGCACTCACAACCGACCCAACAATGCTGTTTACAATACCAGCAATCTCATCCGACCACTGGTTCAAATCCCCAACAAAGCAGGATGCTAAACCTTGCATAGTCGCTTGCAAACCATCGCAAAAGTCAAAACCGCATTGATTGCACGCATCTTGGTTCTTGCCAAACTTACAGGCACACCACTCAAGCAACATGATCCTGAGAATGTTTGCAATTATGGCCAGAGTGCAAGAAATCAATAGACCAAGGCCGATTGTTACAAGCCACGCTACTAGGCCATTCAAAAGACAGTTTACAACCGATTCGCAGGCGATCTGCCCTGCAGGAGGGCCGTTGTTGAGCCATGAACCTATGCCCTTAATCAGGCCTATTCCAACTGCGATTCCGCAAGCAACCAAGAACCCGAGTGGATTCAGGCCGGAAGGGTCAACGTACCTACCGGGAGAATTCTTGCAGTACAAGTAAGCTTGCGAAAAGAGCGGCCACAGTGGGTCTATCGTTAGCCACCGCCCGAGGTCGGGCTTATAGAATCGCGCTCTTACATACAGCAAAGTTGCAAAATCTCTATAATAGCCAAGAAGGCCAATAAAACCCCACTTACTCGAATTACTCCCAGTTTCGCTCCGAATTTCACCAAACGGCCAGTAGGTAGCGCCATAAGTAGACACGCCGCTCATGCTTCGGCAGCCGATGCATGAACCAAGGGGGTCAGGAATATACTCTGTTTCCACCCCTCCCCGATTCTCGTGAACCATTATTCCGCCAAAGGTGGTGAACACTGCTGTCAGTGCCATTAGCTTGACTGCTCCCCTAGATATTCTGTGCCATTCCAAATGAAGGTCGTCATTTTAGTTGCTCCACTTAAGCGAAACTGCTTGGATCGACGTAAGCCGTCGCCTGAATAGGTCGAAGTAGTTATATCGCCCCCAGACTCCGTAAGTGCCTTGAGTCGGTTTTCCCTGTCATACTGCATCGTCGTGATGACGGCTGCTCGTTGTTCCTTCGTCATATTGCCATTGGAGTCGTGATTGTAAGTAACACGCGTAGGGCCATCTTGCGCCGTTATAATTCTTTGCATCGTGTCGTAAGTCATCGTGATCGGACTTAAACCTTCTTGATGTTTGACGGAAAGATTGCCGACGGCGTCCCAGACAAACGTAGCTCTCGCACCAGTTGCGATTTGACTTACAATTCGATTGGCCCGATCGTATCCAAAGGCGGTGGACACGCCGTCCATTAATTCCTCGATCTTTCTGCCGCCAGCGTCCCAGGTATTGACAATTGTCATTATTGGAGAACCAGTAGCGCTTAGCTCAATCTGCGTCGTGAGCCGATTATTCGCGTCAAAACCTTGTTTTCGGGTCATACCTGAACCAAGCAGAATCGTTGTTATGTTCGAGACGGCGTCATACTGGGCAGTGTATGTCTTACCCGATGGATTCTTGAGTGAACTCACTCGATTAAGTACATCGTGCGTGTATGTCCACCTTCCGCCATCGGGATCAACCATAAGAATTCGGTTGCTGACTTCATCGAACTCGTAAGCCACGTTAATTCCCCCAGGTGCGCTGGCTCCCGTCACCTCATTGCGAGCGGAATAGCTCCATGTTGAAATTCCCCCTGAATCGATCATCGTTGTTCGGTTACCGATCGAGTCGTACAACATTGATACCCTCGTGGTGTCGCTATACTGGATGGTTACCTGGTGGCCAACTGCGTCGTACGTAATGGTCTTCAACCAGGTATTCGGGTCGACTATGGTTACGGGGCGGCCAGCGCCATCAAAACTTGTGGTTACATATTTGCCGACCTCGTTTTGAAGCCAAATCTGGCGACCAGCGTTATCATACCCAGACGTGATAAAGTTCCCCCGAGCATCTTGCCGTGCTACTTGCTGACCTGCTAAGTCGTAGAAATACGTGGTTCTTTGCCCCAGCCCGTCAATAATCGCATGGATGCGATTAGAGTCGTTCGAATATACGTTTGTAGTAACAATGCCATTTGCATCGACGATCGTTATGACATTGCCAACGACGTCGTAGCTGTTTGTGCTGCGGTTTCCAAGGGCATTAACGCTTGCGGTTACCTGGCCCGCGAGGTCGAATATGGTTTGCGCAGTGTTGGCCCTAGCATCAGTGATTGAGACGCGCCTTCCGGAGTTGTCAAATGTGTGGGTTGTGAGGTTGCCTAAGGCGTCTTGAGTAGCGATGAGGTCTCTTGCGTTGTACATGTTCGTGCTGACGTTGAGCCCAGCATCAAGTGTTCTTACGAGTCGGTTGGAGGTATCATAGGTGTAAGTTGTCCGGTTTCCAAGCGCATCTATCGTTGCTCGAAGCTGCAGTGAAGCGGTGTAAACGTTAGAGGTGCGATTGCCGAGCGCGTCTTGAACTTCAGTCAACGCGCCCTGGCTGTTGTATGTGTTGGTCGTGACGTTTCCAAGCGCGTCTTTGATTGTTGCGACTTTGGCAAACCGGTTGTAAGTATATGTCGTTCTGTGATTCAATGGATCGACAACAGCAACCGGCAGGCAACCGTCGTAGACGGTGGTTGTCGTCGCCCCGAGGGGATTGGTTACCGCGATCATGTTGTTGCCAAGATCGTAGGAGTAGCTCGCCTTGCGTGCCAAAGGGTCCGTCATCGTCTCGACTCGATTGAGTGCATCGTAGGTGTATGTCACGACGCCGGTATCGCTATGTTGCATGCTGACGACATTACCAAGGGCGTCGTAGTTCATCGTGGTGACCAAGCCGCGCGCGTCAGTAACGCTGACCAATTGGCCGCTGCCATCGTAGCCGTAGCTCGTGACGCGGCCCAGCGGATCGGTGATGCGGGTTCGTAAATGGTTCGACGGAGTCGCATAACCGAACGTGCTTGTCGCACCCATGGCGTCGATAAGCGTGGTCATGTTGCCCGACGAGTCGTACTGCATCGTCGTCCGCTTGCCGAGCGCGTCGTCACTTGCCGTGATCAGCCATAGACCGCTCGTAGTCGTCGTGTAAGCGATGCTTAGGATGAAGCCCGCAGGGATTTCTTGCTTTGTGTTGAGAAGATTCGAGTTGTATGAATAATTATTGACCAGTCCGGTATGCGGGCCCTGGACATTATCCAGCAACTGGCCGGAGTAGTTGTAGGTCGTCAGCGCGTTGCTAGGACTTCGCAGAACTGTCTGATTGCTGTTGAAAGTATAAGTCCAGACGGCAGATCCTGCGGCCAGACTGACAACCCTCCGTTGCGTGTCGTACATATAGGTAGTAACAAACCCGCGCGGATCCTCGATCGTGTGCACCATTGTGTTTCCGGCACCGGCTCCAGCAATGGAATAGCCGAATTTGGTGATGCACCCCAAAGGAGTCATGTAAGTCGTCAGAAATCCTTGGGCGTCATACTGCATCGTCCAGCGGCGGGAATTCCAGTCTTGGATTGCCGAAACGAGGGACGTCGTGAGACCCTTGCCTTCGTAAACCCATGTCACCAGGCTGCCCCCAGCTACCTGGATCGACTTGAGCAGCCCAGCCTCGACACCAGATCCGTAGGTGTATGTATGGGCGTTGCCGCTCGGATCCTCGACTCGCGTCAGGAAGTATGTTCCGCTCACCTTATCTTTGTAGATGAGCTTGAAGCCGTCACCGTAATGCTCGGTGTACTGATCAGCACCAGTGTCGTAACTGAGCGTTGTGACGTTGCCCGTATTGACCGAACTCGCAAAGGTCGTGATACCCGAGGAGGTTCCGATCGGACTGTAATATTGGACGGACTGGTCACCCCGAGTAATTTCTGCTTTGGTGTCGACGAGTATTAAGGATGACCGTGTAGTTGCTGACCTGCCCACACCATATTCCGTGAGTCCGCTCGAACCACTCAGATAATAGGTGGAGACCAAGAGATCCATTCCCTTCGCCCGGAGTACGATTTCGGGATCGATGATGAGTTCCCCGGATCGGAGGTTGGGGCTGGGTCGATGGGGATGTTGCTCCTCCGTCGGATACTGGACGCCGCCATGAGCTGCAATGCCTAGGGGCCGAAGAAGTTCTGGAGAAGGGAGTTGGCGCATGGCGTTCACGAGAAAATTACGGTGCAGGGAGTCGAAGGAACGAAAGGCATATTCTGCGGCGCTAGATCACTTAAGTCGGGGAATTTAGATCGGGACGCGAAAGCGCACGCGCCGGAACCGCTTGAGCCAGTCCCGTTCGTATCGCACTCCGGGCAAGGTTGCCCAGGTGGACTCCCCTGATTGCCGAGGGCGGTTTTGCGACGGACAAATGGTGGGCAAACGTCGGGTGTGACGGGGGTCATGTTCTATCGTCTCCAGAAAATGCATCCGAAATGGCGGCAACGGCCATATCCGCGCAATATCCTTTTCCTTCCGGAAGGCCGCCCAGAAGGACATCTACGTCGTGGGCATTCAAACTGAGGGCTTGTGTTACGGCCCTGCCCCGGAGCGTCTCTGCAACCACGCTTGCGGAGGCAATGCTCGAGAAGCAACCGTTTGCTTTGTGGCGTGCTTCGACAATCAAGTTGTCTTCGACGCGAAACCAAAGCTGGATATAGGGCCCATCTCCAGGCGTTCCGGCTTGGCCGAAATGAGTGAATCCTTCCAAGGGTCCCACGTTGCGGGGCGAATGGACATGCTGGGCGGCGATTGCACTGAGCATTGTCTCTGTTCCTAAACTGATTCTAATGCGAATCCCCGAAAAACATTTGCAAATCAACATGAATTCTTTGCAAACCGTGAATTTGCTGCAATTTGTATTTCCCTTTTGGGGCGTCGCTGCACTACCCTAACATATGTCATCCAATGCTCGGATAGCCGTCGGGATGCTCATCCACGACGATCATCACTTCCTCAAGGAGAGCTTGCGTTCCCTTGAAGCCATCCAAGATCGATTTGTGTTCGTGAGCAGAGTTCCGTGGTTTGGAGAACCGGGGAGCTGGGAGGAGTCGAAGCGAATCGCGGAAGAGGCGGGTTGCACGGTGGTCGAGGGTGAGTGGACATCGGAAAAGGAACACCGCGCCGCGATCCACGAGCATCTCGTAAGCGCCGGCTTCACCCATGCCCTGATTCCTGACAGCGACGAAGTCATCGAGCCCGTATTGCTAGAGACGCTCGTTCAAATTGCTGAGCAGGACCTGGCGGACCGGGTCTATGCTGAATGGGACACGTACTGGAAGGACCCATATCACGTGGTGCGACCACGCGAAGGCTTTACGCCGTGCATCCTTTTCAATCTGGGACGGGCGCATAACGTCGAGCTCCGCCACTTTGAAGGTGGCCGGGCGCTTCTCCTCAACCAGTCGTATGGCCTGATCCACCACCTTTCCTATGCGGGGACCGATGAGAGGATTCGGCGGAAGACCTCCACGTGGTCTCATAAGGATGAGGTTGTCGATGGCTGGTGGGATCGGGTCTGGAAGGGATGGGACAAGGACAAGCGGATGGGACACCTTCACCCGACGCATCCTCAGGCCTATCTGTTCGTCGAACACATTGACCTTCCGGCAGCGCTGGCAGCGGTAGGTTTCGAGGCGGAACCGACAACGCCGCTAACCGTTCCCGAGAATTGGCCGACCGTCTCCATCGTGATTCCGCTTTATGGCGGCTCAGAAGACATCAAGGCGTGTCTGACGAGTCTATCCGCGTGCTTCAGCTTGCTCCACGAGGTGATCGTTGTTGACAATGGCTCCGAAGACGATGCGCCAGTGGTCGCCAAAGAGATTCTGCGAACGCTTCCGGGCGGACGGCTGATTGAGATTGGCGAGAATCGCGGCTTTGCCCATGCCTGCAATCGGGGCGGAGCGGAAGCGGCAGGCGAGATTGTGGTCTTTCTCAATAGCGATACGATCGTGCCGCGGTCCGGGCTCGTGCAACTGATCCTCTCACTTATGAAGAGTGGAACGATCGGGGCGGCGGGGCCCTGGACGAATAATGCAGGCCACCATCAGCCGACACACTCTACTTACACCTCGGAAGCCACTATCGACCACTTTGCCGATGATTTCGCCGATGGCCCGGGACATGACCGAGATGTGGACATGCTCGTCGGGTTCTGCCTCGCAGTCCGCAAGAGTGCGCTGCGCGAAGTAGGAATATTCGATGAATCCTTCGGGCTTGGGTTGTTCGAAGACAACGACCTTTGCTACCGGCTTCGGCGCGAAGGGTATCGCCTCATCCTTTCCGGAAAGAGTTTTGTGCATCATGTCGGGTCGAAGACTCTGAACCGGGTCACGCCGAATGCTGGCGTTCTCTTTGCCACCAACCACGCTAGGTTCTTGAAGAAGTGGCAACTCGACTTGGAAGCTGGATTCTCCAACGGGCTCTCGGGGACGAGTTCGCAGCCCATCGTTTTTCGGCCATCACTCAAGCCGGAAGTTCGGTTCGAGGGGGTCGCTCGGCGCGCGCAAGATGCCGACATTTCCCTCTGCATGATCGTGAAGAATGAGGAGCGTGTACTCGCGGATTGTCTGAGGTCTGCAACTCCTTTCTTTAAGGAAGTGATTGTCGCAGATACCGGCTCGACAGATGCGACCCGATCGATCGCGGAGTCCTTCGGTGTGAGGGTTACCGAATTTCCTTGGACGGATAGTTTCAGCGAAGCGCGGAACGCTTCGATGGCGCCCGCCCAGGGCAAATGGATTTGTTGGCTTGACGCCGATGACACGCTGCCTCTGGCGACAGGAGAAGCCATCTTGGATGCGGTCTTGTCCGCGCCCGATGACGTTGCCGCCTTTGTTGTTCCCGTTCGCTTCGCTGATGGCGGTGAGCACGGCGGCGTTCAAGTCGACCACGTCAAGGTTTTTCGGAACCTGCCTGGCATTGCGTTTGAAGGGCGCATTCATGAGCAGATTCTTCGAACCTTGAAGGATGCGGCCGGTCAGGATGCCAAGATCGTTCGTCTTGACGCCGTGGTGATGCATTCGGGTTACGACACGAGTGAAGAGGGTCAAAAGCGAAAGCGCGAACGGGATTCGAAACTGCTTGAGCTCGATCTCGCGGAGCGGCCCGCTCATCCGTTCGTGCTGTTCAACCTGGGCATGACAGCTCACTACACTGAAGAGCATGCGGAAGCGATCACGTGGTTGGAGCGATGCCTTTCGGCGTCCGTCCCTGCGGAGTCTCACGTGCGCAAAGCCTACGCGATGCTCGGGGTGTCCCTTGAGCGTGTTGGAAAACCCGATGACGCCCTCACCGTCTGGGAGACTGGCCTTACTCACTGCCCCGGAGATCCTGAGCTTCATTTTCAGATCGCGAAGCTGAGTTCGGAGCGCGGCGATCTGGATCGGTCCCGCGAGCATTATCTCGCCACCTTGAATGCGGACATTGGCGGCGTCTACACATCGGTGGATCGGGGCATTCTTGGTTACAAGACAATGCACAACCTTGCCACAGTTGAGGCTCAACGAGGAAACCATGAGGGGGCGATGACGTGGTACTTGAAGGCTATGGAGTGCGCTCCCGAGTTTCGGCCCAGCGCCTTCGCGCTGTTCGATCTCGCGAAGGAGCAAGGCGACCTCCACACTGCCAAGCGCGTGCTGGCCTTCATTGAGCAACACGAAGGGCAATCCGTATCTTGGGACATGATGCGCAAGTCCCTCTTGGAGGAGATTTGAGACAGGCAATACCCGTTCAACAAGTTGCGTTAGGCGAGCCGACGTTGATGGGTCTATGTTGCTATTCTGTGGATCGATGGCCGCGGTAAAGGATCACGGGCGTGTGCGTTGCTCGGTGGTTATGTTGTTGTACAACTCCAGCTCTACCCTGCAGGCCTGCCTTCAGAGTGTGATGCGGGCGATGTCCGATGCTGACGAACTGGTCATCCTCGACAATGGCTCTCTTGATGATTGTCTTGAGACAGCTGAAGTCCTCGCCAAGCGGGACCCGCGAATCGTCGTTTTAAAGAATGCGGGCAATGTTGGGTATGCGGCGGGAGCAAACCAGGCCATACTCGCTTCCAACGGCGAGTTTGTCTTGTTCCTCAATCCAGATACGGTCGTCCATGAAGGACTGATTGAGTCTCTGATCTCACGTCTGCTGAGTCCCGATGTTGGGGCAGTCGGGCCGCTTTGCAATGAAGTATCAGGGCGACAGTTTGTGGGGCATCACTTGCCGCAGGGCTATTCGGAATCTGGAGCCGCGTTGGTAGGTTTTCTTGACGAGCAGTTCAGAGGCGAATCAGAGGAAACCAAACTGCTCATTGGCTTCTGCCTTGCTATTCGGCGCGATACTCTGGATAAAGTTGGTCATCTAGACAAGAATTGCATCTTGGGAAGCGATGATTTAGAACTCTCCTGGCGTTTGCGGCAGAAGGGATACAAGCTTCTTATCGCCAAAGACACTTTCGTTGCCCACAGCCATGGAACCAGTTTCAGGAGTCTGCCTGACGCCGAGAGAAATCGCCTGGTACGGCAGAGCAACCTCGCCCTCAAAGCTAAGCTGAAAGCGCATTACGGCACACTCGAAGGTATTACGTCTGACGATCTCTGGGGATCACCAATCTTTGAGCCTGTATTGGCCCAATCGTATGACGTTGAACCTGTTGATGATTGGAGCACTGTACCGGGCTGGTTCGATTTCCAAGACATCTACGACCAGGCTGTCCACGCGGCATCCGATGGTGCGCATTTCGTCGAGGTAGGTTGCTGGCTAGGGCGATCCACCTGTTATCTCGCCCAAGCCATCCGGTGCTCTGGGAAGAATATTCGCCTCACTGTCGTCGATACTTTTGAGGGAGTGCCGGGAGATGAGCTTCAAGAGCTCCTTGGCCCCTTCGGTGGATCGGTGCACCGGGCGTTCCTCGATAACCTGCGTCGGTGCGGTGTGCAGGATATTGTCGAAGTTCTCGTTGGTAACTCGCGAGTAGCTCACGAGGAGTTCCAAAACGGCTCGCTAGACCTTGTTTTCATCGATGCAAATCATTCCTACGAAGGCATCAAGGCAGACATTGAGAACTTCCTTCCCAAGATCCGTCATGGTGGTCACATAGGCGGCCACGACTACACCGAGGCTCCAGGTGTACTGCAAGCAGTCGACGAAACCTTTGGGCCATGCCCGGCTTCAAACTCAAGTTGGCTGGTCAGGATCGTTTAGTGGGGCGTCGATTGACCGCTTGCACTGTTAGCGATGGGACCTCCAGGGCCAGGAGTTTGGTCGCGATCGCGGTTCGGATGATCTGTTGAAGAGCACCGGTTGGGGATTTGGGATAGAACTCCTCCCAATCCTCTCTGGGCTTAATGTCCTCTACTTCTTGCCGGGCCAGCTCCATCAAACTGAACTGATCCTCGATCGTACAAGAGATCCTCACTTCGACCGTAGCTCTCATGGAGCCAGCCTACCGGTTTGACTGCAGCTGGGGGATGGCGCGGGACGCCCCACAGAGGGGGGGGCGGATATGTTTCAGAAATCCCGCGTCGCCCGCCAGTCTACGTCCAGACCTACCGCGAGTCGGAGCTCGTGCATTTGGCCGACGTGTTCGCTGATGTGCCGGAAATTCAGCATCAGGAGCTCGGCGCGGGAGAGGCCCTTGTACCAGGCGAATCCGCAATCCGCTTCGTCCATATCCAGAGCATCGATTCGGGCGTCGACTTGGCTCTGGATGAGGCGAATGTAGTCCATGACTTGCTCGGGCGTGTACGGATCGAGCACGGGAATCTCTTCGCCTTCATCGGCGAAGGTCCACGCCGCCTCCCGGCGGTGGTGCTCCCACTTCTCCCAAGAATCCAAGTTCGGGAACAGGTACAGGTGCGCTAGGCGACCGTGTGATACGCAATCTTCCAATAAGGGCGCGGATGGCCGCCGCTTAGCCAAAGCTCCGGCGGGCAACCCTCCACGCACTCGGCCAGCATATGCAGAGCGGCATGGGTTTGGTTCTTGATCGCGGTTTGAAAGTCCACGCTGTTCTTTTACTCGGCGAGACGCTAGTCGGCCCGAACGCCTAACACAGGATCCTCCAGCGGGGGAATCCATAAACTCCAGTGGCGAATGTAGTCGGGTCGACGAGTATGGCGGTCGAGCTCGCCGTTCTTACCGTCGACGCCCGCCGAATACAGGACGAATCGGTTCTTGACGGTGGCGAACCGAATTGGCTTACCGGTGAAGGGATCGGCCATCTTTGACCCAGCGGGAAGCTGCTCGGGTAATCGGCCGGTCTTGCCATAAACTGCGATCACGTCGATGGCGGCAAAGCACAAGCGTCGGAGAACCTGGGCGGAAGCTCCAACTTGGATTTCGTAAGTAAAGTCCAAGTCCGGATAGTAAAGTTCGATGACGTCGTTCCATTGCCATCGAGCAGCCTTGTCCGGATCGGTTTCGGCATAGTTTTTGAGCATCGAGACAAAATCGCGACCCATACCACGATTGCGCTCATAGGTCTCGCGACATATCCGCACGACTTTCGCTTGTTGACTCATGTTTACCGGCGCCAGGCGGAACGGTAGCTGATAGATGCTTAGATCGTCGTCCTTGAGTCCCACCTTTCTCGGATCTTCTCCCAGCATTCGAGTTCCCCAAGCCATGCTCTTCGCCTCAACCGCCATGGCATCGGCGAACTCGAAATCGGAGGGTGCAGCTTCGAGAAATGCGCGAACTTTGGCGAGCGCTTCCGGACTCCGTCGGTGATGAAACGCGATCATCACGACCGTCCGATCCGAGACTGCTTCCAAGCGGACGCCGGACATTTTGAAGTTGAGATAAGGCTGCTGGACTGCGATTGCCGCAACCTTTCGCACGACCGACAGGTCCGCTAGCGCCCCATCCAAATCGCCGTAGTATGCTCGCCAAAAGGCAGCCTTAACGAGTGCATCGGCGGGACGGCGAACAAAACCGAACTCGCTATCCCAGGGCTGCTCCCAGTCTTGGTCGGCGTAGTATCGAGGTTGCCTTGCGCCTTTTTGCAGATGATTGAATGCGGGACCGAGAGACGCAATGGCTTGGGCAATCTCGACTTTTGACGGAGGGACATACGGCTTGGCCTTCCCCACCCTCATCTCCGGCTGAGGGAAGTTAACATCGCTAAAGAGAGCTTTGTAGTCGTTGTACGGGACGGCTTTGTAGGCATCGACAGCGGCTTTGAACTCAGTCGCCGCGTTCTCCGAACTCGCAGGCGCTTTCCCGTTTAACTCTGCGGAGGTTTTGGCAAGACCCAACTTCGCGGCCCTGTCCCATTCGAGGGCGAGTTCTCGGGCGGCGAGTCCGTACCAAACCAGGTATCCAACGAGACCGACTCCGAATAGGGCCGTGGCGGCGATCGCAAGGCGCCTCTTTCGCTTCGCCATATGAACGAAGACGCCTTGCGGCATGAGGAAGGTTCAAACCCAACTACCCGACGTAGATCTCCTGATCGCCCCAGCAGGTTTGAAGATAGTCGATCTGGCCGAGGTGAACGGAGGTGTGCCAGCCGGGCAAGTTCATGAGGAACCTCATGGACATCGACCATCCCTGTCCGGAATCCAAAGAGCCTTCGACATCTTCCGCCGTCAATCCGTCCAACGCGGAGAGGACCTCGGCGGTTCCGGATCGAAAGGCTTGCTCGACTTCTTCGCGGGTGGTGATCGCCGTTTCTTCAGCGTTTCTCTCGGCTAACCACTCATCCAAGTTCTCCACCTTTGGAAGGCTTCTGTCTCGGATCATTGCCGCGAAGCGGCTCATGTAGAGGGCGGTGTGGGCGGCGATGCGGATGGCGGACTTGGCGGTGGGGGCGGGGGACCAGGTCAGTTTGTCATCCGGCACCTTGGAGAAGTTCCGAAGGAACATCTCCACCCCGTCGACGGCAGCTTTCTTGGCTAAGGCAATCGTTTCATTCATGGGTTGGCCCTCATTTTGTAGTAGATCGCGTCTTACTGGCTGACCCTTTGCGTCCTCTGCGTCCATTGCGCCTTTGCGTTAGAAGAAAGCCTGCACTTACCAATGCTATTTAGTTCCAAGGCTGATTTAACGCAAAGGCGCAAAGGGCGCGAAGAACGCAAAGAGGTTCTTCCCCTCCACGTTGACTCTAGAGAGACACTCGAATCAGTTCGCCCTTTTCATCATCGATCCGCAGCAGAAGCGCGCAGTCAGAAGCCCAAATCAGGTGCAAGCACTTGCTCCGCGATGTGAGATTGTGTTATACATTCGATTGGAACGATGTACACCGAACCCCAGCGTTCGCTTCAAGATGCCTTCGATTCGCGGCGGTTGGCCGACCGTATCGAGGAGAGGCTCGTTCAATCGGAATTGGACGAGAGTGACCGGGCGTTCATCGAGAAGCAGATCATGTTCTTCTTGGCGACCGGCGACGAAAAGGGTCATTTGAACTGCTCGTTCAAGGGCGGCCCGCGAGGATTCGTGCGGGTACTCGATTCGAAGACCATTGCCTTTCCGGATTACGACGGCAACGGAATGTTTCTGTCGCTTGGCAACATTCGAAGCACGACTGAAGTGGGAATGCTGTTTATTGACTTCGAAGATCAGAAGCGGTTTCGTGTTAACGGAGAGGCAAGCGTCGATCCCGTCGACTCCCTCGTGGAGGAGTTTCAAGGCGCTCAGTTGGTAGTCCGAGTCCGCGTTCGGGAAGCCTTCCCGAACTGCTCGCGTTACATTCCGAAAATGGCGGTTGTGGAGGAGTCGCGCTTCATACCGAAGGTGGACGAGGAACCTGCGGTTCCGGATTGGAAACAATCGGAATGGGCATCGGACGTGTTGCCGTCCGAGTAGACAGGACCTCGCACCCATGTCGCCCGGAGATCGAGCCGCACGTCGTCCGGCTTTCGCCTCCCTCCCTTGCGACTCAATCTCCGGGCTTGTTGGTTGGCGACTCGACCCAGGGCAGCGGCGGCCTAGGGCCGGCCTTGCCTTGGGCTGTAACATCATGCCCCTTCAGGGCATCGGGAGCATCGCGCGTTTGCGATGCTCTTATTGGTCAGGCGTAGGCGTTCAAGAAGGTTGGGACGCCTCGGCGTCAGTGTCCTGATGGAAATCGGGTTCGCTACCTTTACCCGGTGCCTCATAAGTCTTTCCAATCACATCCAGCAAGCTCAGGATCCCCGCGTAGTTCTTATCGTTGCCGCTCGTTTAAGTGATGCATCTGGCGCAACCGCCGGACTGCCAAGACGAGCCCGTCGCTTTTCAAAGGAAGAAAGCGTATCTACTGAACAGCGCTTCCGAATGCGATGTCCAGGGCGAAAAGCACCTTACAGCCCTGTAAACATTCGCACCGAGAGCGGCGGTGCTAGCGAGCCCAGTGGCTCGCTACCACCTTGCGAGTGACGATACGAACCTGGCCGGTCTTGACCGGCCCCAAGACTGAATGTCAGCACTTCTGAAAGGAAACATGAATGACCAGTTCAACACAAACTCTGGGAGCCAACATCGCACTGGAAAAGGAGGAGCTCGCCAGAATCATCGTCGCCGAGCAATGGACTCGCAATCCCCAGTTCAATCAGATTTATGGTGAGCGGGGACATGCCAAGTGCATTGAAGACGTCACGTACAGCCTGGCCTATTTATCCGAAGCGATTTCCGCCGGCAGTCCTCGACTTTTCGAAGCCTATATCGATTGGACGAAGATGTTGTTCAAGGGACTTGGCATCCCCCAAGAGGATCTTGCCGAGAGCCTTACAATCTCCAGGGAGATTCTGATCCGCCGGTTCCCGGATTCATCGGATACTTTAGCTTCGTATCTAAACGGTTGCGTGGAGGGCTTCACCCTCAATCTGGCCGAGTCGCAGTGCTTGCTCGAGGATAACTCGAATCCTCAGGGCGCATTGGCGCGAGAGTATTTTGACCTTCTTCGGCATGGCCATCGCTACGAGAGTAGCCAACTGATCCTATCGGCGGTCGACCAGGGAGTTGGGGTGAAAGACATCTATCTAAATGTCTTCCAACCTTGTCAGCGCGAGTCCGGTCGATTGTGGCAGGCGAACCAGTTAAGCGTCGCCGAGGAGCACTACTGCACCGCCGCGACTCAACTCATCATGGCTCAGCTATCACCGCACATTTTTGGGACAAAGCGCATCGGCAAGAGCCTTGTCGCAACCTGTGTTGGAGGCGAACTCCACGAGGTGGGACTGCGCATGGTTGCGGACTTCTTTGAAATGGAAGGATGGGACACCTACTATCTTGGATCAAACATGCCAAGTTCTAGCGTCGTCCAATCGCTCCAGGCGCAAAATGCAGATCTCTTGCTGATTTCCGTGACTATGACTTTCAATGTTAAGCTCGTGTCCCAGCTCATCGCTCAAGTCCGCTCAGCGGCCTTGAATCGAAATCTGCAGATACTCGTCGGCGGATACCCCTTCAACATCGAACCGGAGCTTTGGAAGCAGACGGGTGCGGACGGCTCGGCCGGCAGCGCCTTGGAAGCCATCGATCTCGCCCGAGGTCTGGTGGCCATATGAGCGCATTATGAACCCCAATGAATCCGCGATCGGCATGGCGCTCATGTGCGACGAAGAGGGTCATGTTCGAAAAGTTCTTCAGAACGACTTCGAAATCAATGACGGCGATTTGCTCGGAAAGCATTTGCCAACCATTTTTGGAAAGTCGAGTCTCATTAAAGCGCTTTCGTTCGTTGTTGATTTGAAGATGAATGGTCGCTACTTCGACTGCGAACTCGACCTTCCAGTTGGCGAGAAAGTCATCCTAGTTCACTGTGCCGGATTATCGTTCGATAACGGATTTCTCATTATCGCCGCCGAAACCCGATTCGCGATCCAGCATCTATTCGAGGGGATGATGCAGATTAACAACGAGCAGTCGAATCTTCTGAGAGTGAAAGCGAAGCAGGATGCCGAACTTGCCGACTCGGACGCCGGCCGCAAGATTAATCTGTTCGAAATGATGAGCAGTACGAATAATGCGTTAGTGAACTTGCAACGGGAGCTCTATCAGAAGAATGCCGAGCTGGAGCGGTTGTCTCAAGAGGTCCTGGCTCAGGCCAGAACCGATCAACTCACGGAATTGCTCAACCGGCACGGGTTCTTCGAGATTGGTGATCGCCAAGTAGCGATAGCTAAACGATTCAATAAGCCGCTCGTGGCGATCATGCTCGACATCGATCACTTTAAGTCGTTTAATGACACTTACGGTCACGCCACTGGAGATTTCGTGCTCCGTGCGGTCGCGCAGCGGTGTAGCGGAGCAGTCCGAGAGGTGGACGTAATCGGGCGGTACGGTGGCGAAGAGTTCTCAGTCCTTCTTCCCGAATCGGGTTCGGAGGTTGGCCAAGCTACGGCGGAGAGACTGCGGGCGATTGTCGCGGAGTCGCCTCTTGAGACAGAACACGGCCCCCTACAGGTCACGATTAGTCTAGGCGTGGCCACGTTGAACAACGAGACCGCAGAGTTATCCGACCTTCTGAAACTCGCCGATCAGGCGCTCTACAAAGCTAAAGGAATGGGCCGCAACTGCGTTTGCGTATGGGATTCGACCCTTTCGTAGGTCGCTGTATCGGTATCCTCCCGGCGCTCCAGTCGAACACCCGCGGGAGAAGATTTTGAGTTGGCAATCGCACGGTCAAACGTCGTCCAGCGCCTCACGGATTGCCGGGGAGTCAAGGATCAACAGCCCTTCCCTTTGAATCTCCTTCGCCTTCTCAAGTCCTTGGGTTTTTGCAACGCCTTCTATCAGAGTCACGATCTCACGGGAGAACGAATCCGCTGCCGATGATAGGTATGGCGAATCAGCCAATGCCGTTCGCATCGTCCTCCACCTTTTCCGGATGTTTCTCAATCGCTTTTCGGGATTTCCGACGATGTCGTGAG
>JBKJIP010000153.1:0-3324 GCA_046598515.1 Fimbriimonadaceae bacterium
ATCGAGGCCACCTTCAGCCGGAACAAGATGGTGAACAACCTCATCATGGAGTGCTGGCACGGCTGCTGGTTGGGCTATTCCTATAACACCGATGTCATCGCGAACGTCTTTGCCCACAACGCCGAATCTATCGCGTGGGAGCATGGCCAGGACAGCACCATTGCCGCAAACATGTTCTTCCGGGAGACAATGGGCATCAATCTGTGGCAAAACAAGACACAGGATCCGAACTGGGGCTATCCCAAGCATCGCGACACCCGAAGCCGGGACAACATGATCCGACAGAACGAGTTCCAGCACATCGCGGGAACGGCCATCAATCTCCGCGACGCCATGGGCGTCAAGATCCTCTCGAACGTGATGGTAGCGGTCGGCACGCCGATCAAGCTGATCGAAGAGGTCAAGGATATGGCCTTCGACCGCAATGTCCTGTTCCTCGTCGATCCTTTCGAACTCCCCAAGGGTTCCGGAAACGAAACTCAGCTTGGCGCGATCAATAAGCCGATGCCGCCGACCATGCGCCCGGACGGCAACGTCATCGACTCCAGCGGGGCCGACTACCAGAAGCGCTTCGACGTTCTCTGGTCGCCGTATCCCACCGATCCCGAGCCCGTCCGCGACAATGTCAAGGATGCGTGGGCGAAGATTTACAACAAGGAGCGCAAGACCTACGCGGTTAAGCCCCTCGAAGGTGGCAAGCGCCCATTCCTGGAGGATCGAACTCGCGGACGCCGATACATCCTCGTCGATGAGTGGGGCCCCTACGACTTCAAGCGCCCCATCCTCTGGCCACGAGGCGAAGGTGAGTTCGAAGTTCTCGGTCCGAAGGGCACTTGGAAGGTCGTCAGCGTCAAGGGCGGCACCCTCTCCGCTCAGTCGGGCACCGTTCCCGGAACGGTGAAGTTCGCCGCTCAGCAAGGCAACATCGCCATCCAGCTTGAGTATGTTGGCGGCGCGGTAACTGATGCTCGCGGACAAGAAACTCCCGCCGGGCGGCCCGTAACCTTCGGATTCTCAAAGTTCAACTTGCCGATCGATTGGACGATCAACATCTATAATTGGCAAGCGGACAAAGTGGCCGATCCGAAATCCGCGATGCCACCGCTCAGCGAGCTCGACCTTGGCAACCCGGTTAAGACGCTCACCGCGACGAAGCTGGACTTCGGCTCCGGCGCCTCGTTTGTCGAAGGCGCCCCCGCAAACAACTTCGCGACCATCGCGGCCGGCACTTTCTCGGTCGAAGCAGGCGAATACACGCTGAACGTGACCACGGATGACGGATGCCGAGTCTGGGTCGACGACAAGCTCGTCATCGCCGACGCATGGAAGTATCAGGGCCCGACGCTATACACGGCGCCGTTGAGTCTGGCGGCCGGCTCCCATAAGATCCGGGTTGAGCACTACGAGATCGATGGGTACTCGGCCCTGAAAGTGGATATCGTGCCTCGGCGGTAAATGTAGAGTGCGGCGCTCCCGCGCCGCTTTTCTTCGCCGTGCGGCAACCGTCGTTGGGCATTAACCGCCTGACTTTGAGATACCTTTCTTCAGATTGGCATCGCACTCAGCCACTCGCTTTTTGGCGTCCTCCGCCATTTTCTCAAAATCGGACTTCGCTACGATCTGGAACTTGGCTTTCGCATCCTTGAACTTACCTAGCTCAAGGAGCCGAGAAGCCTGCATCCAGGTGATGGCGATGTTGGATGGGAGCGCCTTTTCGGCTGCATTGGCCGCATCCAAGGATTGCTGACCCTTGTCGAACACAGCGAGTGCGAACAGAGCATAGGCCAGGACTGACTTGGAGCCAACCGATTCTCCCTCGATTTGGGGCAAAGAGCCAATTTCGACTTTTGCCTTGCCCGCCAGATACTTTGGCATCGAAAGAGGTCCTAAGAACATGTCGCCACCAGCGTCACCCAGAGTTAGCGAGGCAACGCTCATCATCGCATTGACGCGCTCGTCGCTATTTGGCCGCACGGCTTTCCGAAAGAATGTGATCGCTTCCCGGTATCCGCCTTGACGGAAGCGACATTCAGCATAGATTTTCCACGCAGCCCGAGGCTGTTCCCCTTTCTCCGCGTTCTGCATTACGACGAGGGCGAGCTTTTCGGCCCTCGCGTACTCGCCGACCGCCAAAGCTTGACGTGCTTCCGCTGTGCGCACCTCCTGCTCACTGACAATCTGGGTTGATAGTCCAATCGAGCCAATGACAAGGGCAAGGTGTAAGTGCGATCTCATGTCATTTAAATCTCGATGAACTCGAACGGTTCATCGCCGAGGTCGTTCGGGTCCGGCTCCCAGTTTTCTGGCTCGATCGGCCCGTAGAGCGCATTTGGATGCCCGCCTCGGTAGGCCCAGCCTTGGTCGCCGTAGCTCCAATGCCAATACTCGCTGGGATAGTTGGTCAGACCGGAGCCTTCAAAAGCATGCTTTAGAACTGCTCTCGTTCGCATCGCTTCCTCGCTCAGCCCAGGCGCGTCGAAGAGAAAGGCTTTCGGCTCATAACGATCGAACGGGTTGCAGTGATCGTGATAGCTTCCGTCGTCGCGAATCAGCATAACGTCGACTGCACCACCCGTTGAGTGGGGAGGCGGGACGGTCTCGGACATCGGCGCGGTGTAGCGATTCACGAACCGCCGCAGCTTCGTTTCACTCCAATCCGGATGCTGCTCGGCAAAGCGCTTCCAAACGCCGAGATACATGCGCCGCTGAATATGGGGTGCCCGCCATCCCTCTAGAATGGACATCCGGTAGCCCACCGGAAGGCGGCGCGTAGCCTCATCCAAGAACCTGGCGACCGACTCCCGCACGAGAGTTTCTTGCCGGTAGTTGAATCGCGGCCGGTCCAAGACGAGGAGAGGGCAAGCCTCGCGAAAGTCGACGAGTTGTTCACCGCACTCGACGATCTTGATGCGCTTGAGATCGGTGACCGGTTCCGCGAGGGATATCGGCTTAAGCGAAATCGCCAAGGGGTCCGCCTCCCAGAAGATGCACATGAAGGTGGAATACCGTCTGGCCGGCGTCGGCTCCGGTATTGATGACGAGACGAAAAGTCTCCAAGCCAAGCTGCTTGGCCACATTGCGGGCCGCGTTCAGCAAATGGGTGTGGTCACCTTGATCCCCGATTTCCGCCACACTCACGACTTCCTCGCGAGGCACGATGAGCACATGAACGGGGGCCTTGGGCTCGATATCCCGGAAAGCAACGCAGTGCTCGTCCTCATAGATGATGTCCCCCGGGACCTCGCGCCGGATGATTTTTGTGAAGAGGGTGGGCATGGGGAATTGTAGCTTGTGGGTTCGTAAATCGTAAGGTCCGTAAATCGT
>JBKJIP010000158.1:0-3427 GCA_046598515.1 Fimbriimonadaceae bacterium
CTCGGTCGACAGCCACATCCGCATGATGGCGGCGAGCCAGCCCTTCATTTCAGGCGCGATCTCGAAGACCATCAACATGCCGAACGAGGCGACGGTCGACGAGTGCAAGGCCGCCTACATGATGTCGTGGCGTCTGGCGCTGAAGGCCAACGCGCTCTATCGCGACGGCTCAAAGCTCTCCCAGCCGCTCAACTCCTCGCTGCTCGCCGATGGCGAGGATGACGAGGACGAGGCGGCGGAAACCCTGCTCGCCGCCAGCCAGATGGCGCGCGTGCCGCAGGTCGCCGAAAAGATCGTCGAGCGCATCGTCGAGCGGGTCACGCGCGAGCGTGAAAAGCTGCCGAACCGGCGCAAGGGCTATACCCAGAAGGCCAATGTCGGCGGCCACAAGGTGTACCTGCGCACCGGCGAGTTCGACGATGGGCGGCTGGGCGAGATCTTCATCGACATGCACAAGGAAGGCGCCGCCTTCCGCGCCATGATGAACAACTTCGCCATCTCGATTTCGCTCGGCCTGCAGTATGGTGTGCCGCTCGAAGAATTCGTCGAGGCGTTCACGTTCACGCGCTTCGAGCCGAACGGTTCGGTCCAGGGTCACGATAACATCAAGATGTCGACTTCGGTCATTGACTACATCTTCCGCGAGCTGGCCATGAGCTACCTCGGACGGTACGATCTGGTTCAGGTCAAACCGGAGGATCTCCATTCGGACACCATTGGCAAGCCCTCCCAGGTTCCCGAGTTCGACTTCGAGGAAGACGAAGGCGAGATAGACGGCACCCCCGCCGGTTTCGCCCAAGAACCCCACGCCAGCGCCGGCTTCGCGGCCACATCGAATCAGGCCGTCGTCCAAACGCGCCTCTTCGACGACAACGCCGGCTCGCCCGGATGGCAGATGGAGGCGAGGTCGAATGATAAAGGCATCGTCACCACCCCCACGCTAGCCACCAACCGAGGCCAAGCCGCCCCCATGCAGCAGCCCGTCGCCGTTGGCGGCGGCACCAGCGCGATCGGTGAAAAGATCCGCGTCGCCAAGCTGCAGGGTTATGAGGGAGATCCGTGCAAGAACTGCGGTTCATTCACGTTGGTGAGGAACGGGGTTTGTCTGAAGTGCAACACGTGCGGTGAGACGAGCGGGTGTTCGTAACTGATTAGCCATTTGCGTAAATGGAAGCTCCCGAAGCGTGGGGGCGGTTTAGTTTGCATCTAAGCAATGTGTCAAGCGTGCTCCCCGAAAGGGGAGCCAAGAAAGTAGCCGGTGGTCGAGCCCGATAGGGCGACACCACCGGAAAGAGCACCAATGCACGCACCCCGAACGGGGTGCCCAGAGATTCAAATGAACACGTGTTTCCGGCTCTCTTAGCACCCCCTCGGGGTGCACTTTTTGGGCGACCGCACCGGTGGTGTCGCCCTGACGGGCTCGACCACCGGCTACTTTCCGGGAACCCCATGCGGGGTTCGAAGCAGCAGGTGATTGCGCACCTACTCAAATGGACTATCTGCTCTGCCGGGTGACCTCGAGTTGGTAGGCGGCGGGCATCTCGACTCGGCCAAACACGTTTCCGGAGCGGTTGGTCCGTAATCGTCTTTGGCCTTACGGCGCTGTGCAGGCAAGATTGACTTGCACTATCTCACCCCCAAAGGTTAATATAGCCATATGTCTACATATATGAGCATCCGGCTCCATATTGTGTTCTCGACAAAACACAGGCTATCTAACATCGACGAAGATTGGCGGACCCGTCTTCATGCATACATCGGAGGCATCATCCGGAATCTGGAAGCGGTCCCGGAGGCGGTTGGGGGGACGAACGATCACGTCCACATCTTGGCTAGCCTGAGAACGAAACATTGTCCGGCAGACTTTGTGCGCGCCCTGAAGAAGGCAGCCACCGGCTGGGTCAAGGACGAGCACGGGTTAAGTGACTTTGCGTGGCAAGAAGGCTATGCGTGCATTTCTGTGAGTCCGCAAGACAAGCCGAAACTTGTGCGCTATATCGAAAACCAGATGGAGCACCACCGAGCCATCAGTTCAAAGGATGAACTCGTTGAGATTCTCAAGGAAGCAGGAATCGAGTTCGATGCAAGCTACCTTGAATAGACTTGCACAGCTCTAGTCGCTGCCTTCAGAAAACGATGAGCATGGAAGTCGGCGTCGCGCATAATCTTTCTGGCACAGCGACGCCACAACCTTGGAGACCGCGGCAACGATAGGATTCTATGTTCTCGCACGAACAAGGAACTGAAAATGGCAGAAGAACTCTCTCCGCCGGACCTCCCAACCGAGTATGCGATCCCATCGGACCGCCCGCATCCGGTTCGCCCGGGTCCTCGCTATACGATCTCCGCGACAACCCTAGATCAACTCGAAACGCTGTCACGATCCCGGTTTGAACTGGGAGGCACCCTCTTTGAATCGATACAACTAGACCCTCGTAACGCAGGGTTCCAGAGGTCCATCGCAATGAGCGTCTTCGCGAGTTCGGACATCGAAGGCGAGGGGTTTGGGGCAGAGAACCTGGAGCCATATGTCGCCGCCATCACCGAGCCGGGTGAGAGGGTCGATGCCGAGCTATCCGAGCGGCAGCAGACCTTCAATGATCAAGTCCGGGCCTACTTTTGGGCTTTCAACCAATCCGGGCCACTCACTGTTCACCTCATCCAAGAGATTCATGCGCGAATGTTTCGGACTGCGAAACCAGATCTTGCCGGCAAGCTCAAATCGAAGGAGGTGGTCATCAGCTACCGGCAGAACGGCCAACAAGTGAGAATCCTTGCCATCCCGTCGGCCGTTTGCGAAGAGTATCTAAACGCCTTGTGCGAGCGTTGGAATGCCGCCGTCGAGCATGCCGGAGATGATCGCGCGGCCCTCCTCGCCATCGCTGAGTTCCATTGCGACTTTCTCGCTATTCATCCCTTCGCCGATGGCAACGGAAGAACCGGAAGGCTGCTGGTCAGCATGCTCATGCAGCGATCCGGCTTCCCGTTTACCGCTCTCTACCCCCTCGACCAAGTCGTGCTCGACACCCGTCGCGGTTACTACGACGCCCTGATGGTCGCCCAGCAAAACTGGCACACGGCCGAGGAGGATCTGACCCCATGGATCGCCTACTTCGTAGATGCCGTCTTCGAGCAGTGGGAAAGGGCCATGCGAAGAGTCCGACGGGCGAGTTCCGAGTGAGGTAGGCCTGGGTTGGCTCATCAATTCCCGGCACCCCGAAGGGGTTTTTGAAAGTAGCCGGTGGTTGAGCCCGTCAGGGCGACACCACCGGAGACGTCCAGTGAATATTGCACCCCGAACGGGGTGCTTGAAATGCTCGCATTGCGCCAAAACCGGGCGATGTCCACGTATGCGAGCATCCGCCTCCACGTCATCTTCTCCACCAAACACCGTGAGGAGACGATTCACGAAGACTGGCGCCTTCGC
>JBKJIP010000255.1:0-2858 GCA_046598515.1 Fimbriimonadaceae bacterium
TGCGATTGAGGCTTATCGAGAGGCGTGCCGGGTGCTCCACTTCGACGATCGCAAGGCTCACTTGGAAAGTTTGAAAGAATTGGCCTCCCGAGTCCAGCGCTGGGCCAAGAGTGAGCCACTGCTTGCCTCCTACGTCAACTTTTCGGAGGCGAGAGCGGCCGCATCGGAAGTCGGTTTGGGACCCGCCGTGCGTGCCGCCGACGAATGGACGCGCGCGGGCGACCGCCTAGTCGAAGCCGCCCTTCGAAGCTACTATCTAGGCATTGTCCGCGAGGCCATGGAGGTACGACCCGCCCTCCGCAAGTTCGAGCGGCTCACGCAAGAAAGGATGATCACTGACTTCCGGCGGTTGGACGACTTCATGCTCCAATACAATCGGGCCAGAGTCCGAATCGCGCATCATGCGCGGATGCCCAAGCTGGACAACGCGCTGGGCAATCTCAAGCACCTCAAAGTCCAGTGCGAACTCCAGCGCAGCCACAAACCGATCCGATGGGCGATGGCCCGCAGCGGGGAAGCGATTCAAGCGATCAAGCCGGTGTTCATGATGAGCCCGCTCTCCGTCGCGATCCATCTGCCCCCCGAGATGCCTCCCTTCGATATGGTGATCTTCGACGAGGCCTCCCAAGTCAAGCCCGAAGACGCCCTCTGCGCCATCGCGCGGGCCAAGCAGACGATCGTCGTCGGCGACACGCGCCAAATGCCTCCCACCAACTTCTTCGACCGCGTGGGCGAAGGCGACGATCTCGTGGACGAGATGGACGAAGACATGGCCGACGTTTTGGAGTCGGCGAAGCTCGAGAGCATTCTGAGTTTGATGTCCGCCGCCGTTCAGGGCCGAGCCCGCCGCCCCGACCTCCGCTGGCACTACCGAAGCATCCATCCCGGTCTCATCCAGCCCTCGAACGAAATGTTCTACGAAAACCGGCTGATCGTGTTCCCATCCGCCGATCAGCGGCTCGGAGGCAGCCGAGTCGGCACCGTCTTCCACCATCGGCGAGACACGGTTTACGAGCCCGGCTCGCAGAAGCGTATCAACCGCTTGGAGGCCGAGCAGGTCGCTGATGCGGTCTTGAATCACGTTCAGACCGAGCCCCATTTGAGCTTGATGGTCGCCGCGATGAATAAGGCGCAGGCCGACCTGATCTACCAAGAGGTCGAGAAACGGAAACGCATCCATCCCGAGGCGTTTGCCGCCTACAAACCGGCCAACGCCGCCGAAACGATCGAGATCAAGAACCTGGAGACGGTTCAGGGCGACGAACGCGATGTCGTGTTTATCAGCATCACCTATGGCCGCGACGCCTTGGGAGTCTTGCGGCAACACTTCGGCCCGATCTTGAAGGAAGGCGGCGAGCGGCGGCTAAACGTTCTCATCTCCCGCGCCCGTCGCCGCTGCGAAGTCTTTACGAACATCACGAGTGACGACATCAAGGCCGAAGCCGGCCAAACCGGACTCGTGACCCTGAAGCGCTATCTCGGCTTTGCCGAGAGTGGGACGCTCGAAGCCTCTATCCCAACGGGAATGGTTGAAGAGTCGCCTTTCGAGGAAGAGGTTTCGGATGCCCTTCGTGCCCGCGGATACACCGTCGACCCGCAAGTAGGTTGCGCCGGGTTCCGCATCGATCTCTCCGTTGTCGACCCGGATCAGCCTGGGCGGTATCTCCTGGGGATCGAGTGCGACGGGGCGACCTATCATTCGGCGCGCAGCGCTCGGGATCGGGACAAACTGCGCGAGGTAGTTCTGACCGACCGCGGATGGCGGCTGCATCGGATTTGGTCCCACGATTGGTGGCAAGACAAAGCCGGCGAGATCGAGCGCCTCGTGGCCGCGATCGAGGAAGAGCCCTTAGAGATCGAGCCGGAGTTGCCGGATGATGAGGAGACTGCTTTCCTTCTGAATGCTCCACCCGTGGTTACCGCGCTCGGGAAAGCTCCCTGTTACGTTGTGACGGAGGCTCCGGAGAGTCCGCTGAGCGAGCGGCATTTGCCCGCCTATCTGCTCAAGGTCATTCAGACCGAGGGACCGATCAACCTCAGCTTGGTTTTGCTTCGATTGCGCAAAGCAGAAGGGTTCGCCAAAACGACCCAGCAGATGAGAGAGCGCTACTCGATTCTCGTCGACTCCCTCATCTCCGCGGGTCATGTGCGGGTTCTCAGCGATGCGTACGTATCGCTTGCCGGCCAGGAGTCGCTCGTCCGCGATTGGACGGAGATGCCCGATCGAACCCTCGACTACCTCACCGTTCTCGAGCTTTCGAACGCGGTCTTGGCCGTAGTCAGAGGGTCGTTCGGAATCTCCCGGGAGGAAGCGGTGAAGATGGCTTACGGGCGACTCGGATTCAAGCGGGTCGGGGATGAGGGTCAGAGAAAGGGAAGGGAAGTTCTGGACTTCTTAGTAAGGTCGGGTGCCCTGAAGGATGAAGCGGGCAGCTTGAAGGTTGGGTGACGGGATGCGAGCAAACCGCAGTAATCCAAACAAGACCCCCTGAGGGCGCGGGTTGCGTTGTCCCCGCGATCCCCAGACAACCTACTCGGATCGCTGGATGATCTCGGCCAAGTTATAGCCGATGGACCCCGTAAAGGGATAGTCGAGAATCTCGTCGACGAGGCCAGCCTCAACAGGATTTCTTGCGATATAGTAGGCGCGCTGATGCCACTCTTCACTGCCGCGAACAATGTGGTCGTAAAAGTTACCCTGCCAGTCGGGAAGCTTCTTACGGTAGAACCACTTTCCGGAGCGCAGCTTGTACTTGCCAATCGCCCGCCGACAATCCGAATGCTCATGAAGTCCCAGAAGCATTCCGTGTAAGTGGTCAACCATGAAGCAGTAGATGAGAACGGAACAACCGAACTCC
>JBKJIP010000085.1:0-5817 GCA_046598515.1 Fimbriimonadaceae bacterium
GATTGAAGCAGGCCATCGATTCTCTGCGATAGGAAAAGCCAAGGCGTGCGTGGATGCAACGTGCCGCGCCCGAGCTTGTCCCTTTTTTGCCCTTCTGTGATCCTCTGTGGGGTGCCCGCCTTTAACCGCAGGGAACCACAGAATGACGGCACAGAAAGAACACAGAAGGGGGTTATCGTGTCGCCTCCAATTTCTGTATGCCCGAGAGCCAAGGGAAGTGCGTGGATGCAACGTGCCGCGCAGCGTATAGGTTCGAGCTTTGTCCCGGGCGAGCCCGATTGCCCCTTCTGCGTTCCCTTTCTGCGTCCTCTGCGGTTCCTGAAAACTAGCCGCAGAGGACTAAGAAGAAGGCTTACCGAACAGGCTGCAGCACGAGGTAGTCCAGGCCGAACATGCCGGCGGGGACGGCCGCGGGGTTGATGCCCGTGCACGTCACTTCCAGGATCGCTTCCTTGCCGCTGACTTCGACGATGCCGAGGTCCTTCTTCACCCACTTCAGATCAGGGCTGTAGAACTCGTGCTCCCCGAGGTCCTTGCCGTCCAGCTTCAACCGATGCTTGCCGTAGTCGCGGGCATTGCCGAAGTTACCGACGAGCCGGTAGCGACCGGGGGTCGCGATGGGGATGCTGACGCGCAGAACGTCACCTGGCTTCACGTCGACCCACCAAAGCTGCTCGCCGCCCGAAAGCTGGTCGAAGCCGCCCTGAGGCTGAGGCTTGCCGCCAGTCGCGCTCAGGACCTTCATCTTTTCGCCCTCAATGGCGCCCTTCACCGCATTGGGAACATGAACCATCTTCGCCAGATTGCGATGGGGGATGTTGTGGTTGCCCGTGCCGCCCGGCTTCGCGTACCAGTAAACGACGCGCTCACAAGTCGTAAAGCAATCGATCCAGTGCCACATCTCCATATCCAGCTTCATCGACTTTCGGAAAGGCACGCTGTCGGCGATGAGCCAACGATACTGGGTGCTATGCCCGAACGTGCCCGGGCCGTCGCACTTCTGCTGGCCGTGATACGGCCGAACATAGAGTTGCGGGTTGCTCCAGGCGTAGCCTAGGAAGTCCTCGGTTCCCGTTCCGAAGAAGCTCGGAAAGGTTTCCCCGTCGATGTAGATCTTCTCGTCGCCTTCGCCCCACCAGCCCGGAACCGGGTTCTCGATATGCTGGGAAACACCGACCAGCCGCCCCTCGCCGGTGGCATTCAGATACTGCATATCGTACATCGGCCGGGTCTGACGAGAATCAAAAGACCACTGGGCGCGGAAACGATAGGGCGAACCTTGCGGTCGCTCACCCTGGGAGTAGGCAAACTCTACGCGGGCCCGGCCCGAGTGTCGGGTCCTCAGCCGGTAGCTGATTTCGCTCTTGAAAGGCATTGGGAAGCGGCACACCAGGGTCCCGTCCGGCTTGGCCGCCATCGGCTCGCTGTCGTACGGAACGAAGCCCGCTGCGCAGCTAAAGAAGTCGCCGAGAGGCGAAACCACGGTTCGCTCGCCGTCAACGTAGACTTCGAGCAGGGTATCCCGAAGCCACGTTGGCGTCAGCTCGCTCTTATTCACTTTCAACGAGAAGTCGCGAACAACGCCAACGCCTTTTTTGCTCGCATTTCTCGTGGCCGTAAACTCGATGGGTTGGCCGGAAGTCACCCACGCCGAGCGAACCGGCATTTCCGCCGCCGTCGCGCCTGCGGGATTGGAAATCACGCCGGCTGCGGGAGAAGCCCCGGCCGCCGAGAATGTCTCCATAGCGCGACCGTCGGTGTACGTTCGGTAGCCGATGTGATAGTAGACCGCCTTCCAGTTGCCACCCTCATCGAGGGTGACTTTTAAGCTCTTCGAATAAGGAATGCTTCCGTAGACATTGCATCCCCGAGCCGCGTCGTAGCCCACCAGACCGCCAATGGTCGGCTTCGTCAAAAGGTCGCGCATGGGCAGTTCGATACGCGGCGCCGCTTCGCCGTCGAAATAGAAGCGAATGGTGCCTTGCGGGTTCGCCGACCAGATTCGATTGACCTCGCCCGGGCCGGTGAGCTCGGCCATAACGTGCTCATTCCGCCCGCCGTTGACTTCGTCCCGGATGTACTTGCCGTAGTCGGCATTGGCGAACCATTCCGTGCTCGGATTGACGGACGCACGGTCATAGCTGCTCGCTTGCCGGGCGGTGTAATTCACGGGATCGAGGAGGGCGTCGAGCGACAGCGACGTCGGCACGAGCACCCCGAAAGCAACCAGAGTGAGCATTCCGCAAGATTACCGGCTTAACGATTCCGGAAGGAGTTGTTTTCCGCGTTGCGTATTCATTGAAGAGCTTCTTTAAAGCGGCCGGTAAGGTGCCCTGCGTGTAAGTCCGTCTCACGTTTCCGGCGGGGCCGACGAACCAAGCGATGACCTGGTCGGACGTATAACTGGGTTCAGTCGTGGAGGTCGGCGGATTCTTGCGAAGCGAGTCGATTAGGCGCTGATCGATGTCCGACACTTTGCTCGAGCTTGAGCTTGACCCCCGCGTTCCGCGATTGTACAAATACCTCATGCGCCAGATCGCGCCGGATTGGTGAAATGATATCGCCCGCGCGGCCCGAGGTTCGTCCGTCGGGAAGTAGATAAGCACCAAGACTGTGTCATCGCGTGGATTGTTCCTAAGCACGCCCGCTTCGAGGAAGCTCGCATAGGCTCGATTTCGCTGGAATGGCGCGAGCTGCCAAAGATATGGATAAGCCAGGCCGCCGACCACCATTAGGCACAGAGCGATAACCGAGCATCGGCCAATCATGCGCATTGTTGCCATGCCCTTATCGTACGCCAGATAAGTCTCGGAGCAAGGGCTCGGACAGAACTCGATTTCGGAGCTAAAATGCCCACACCGTCAATCTAATCCCAATTCAAGTCGTGGGGATGGCAGGCGTAATGTTGATGTTCGGCAGTAGCCGCATGATCCTGCCCGGCGACTGACGATCTCACTAACTACTGCTTCTTCGGTTCCTTCTTGGGCTTGTGCTCCACCTGAAACACCTCAAAGAAAAGCATTTCATCTTTCGACGATTCTCCTCCCTCGACTACCCGCGGAGGCGAATGCGGATTCCGGGGATTGTCTTCCGTGTTATCGTACGTGCCGGTCACATAAATCTTGGAGCCCTTGGGGACCCGCATCGGCGTCTTCAAATAGTAGAGAAGTTGCCAATCAGGATCCCAGTCGTCGATCGCGACTAGGGGCTTTGAGAATCCTCCAGGGAACTTCACCCACGCTTTGAAAGTCCGCCCCAAGTAGTGCATGTGCGGCCAAACCGCATATATCGTCGTGTCGTACTCGGTCTCCTCTCCGATGCAGAAGAAACGGGCATCCTTTTGACCGGGCTGTATATAGATGTTGCCAGTGGCAAGAATCTCTACCGAAATCTCATCCTTAGGCGCTTCCTCTTGAAAATAGAACGCAACCTGAGGCTGTTCCTTCGTGGGTTTACCCTTGGGCTTATAGTGAACGTCGAGCACAATGCAATCGCCGGGGTTGATCAGAAACGCGGTGCCCGCCGGAGACTCGAATGGCGGCGCACCGGTGGACCAGAACCCAAGGGTGTTGTACTGGTCGATGTCTTCGATGGACTCGGGCTTCCAGCTCTTGTCGTCAAAGTCGTGCTTTATCTTCCGAAGCTTGTCGACCTCTTCTTTCTTAATCAAGGATGGGATGATGTGATGCACCGTCCCTTGTTCCTTCGGCATGAAATCGATGGCGCGCACCCATGTCGGCTTCGTGATCTGCGGATCGACCAGGTAATCCCGGAAGAAGTCCCGACCCTCCGCCGGAATCGCTGTTGGCAGTTCGGGCATGACCGCCAAATCAGGCGGGCCGAGACGCCAGCCGGGGGCCACTTTTGGCGGCTCAGGCGCCTTGGTTCGATCTCCCTCAGCCGCGCCGGTTTCAGCCCATCGTTTCAGAATCAGCTTCTCGACTGCCGTTAACGCGGCTACATCCTTGAACTCCCCATAGTTGGCCTTTGCCTTCCATGGCGGCATGAAGTTAGTCTGGGTGACCCTCGCGATGGTTTGGGCCCGCACCTTGGCGTTGTCGTACCCGACAAGTGAGAACGGGGCGATCCGGCTGTCGCTGTGGCATGAGGCGCAGCGCTTATATAAGATCGGCGCAACATCTTTGGCGAAAGTGGGCTTCTCCGGAACCGGTTCCGATCGGTCGCCAACCGCAAAAATTGCGCCGATACCAAGAAGGGCAACGAGTGATTCACGCCAAGGGAGCATAATCCAGTATGCCACGATGGCACGGAAAGAGCTGCTTCGTGATGGTGATTCTCATCGCCACCGGTGCGTCAGCTCAAGTGAAACTCCTGAAGGCGCAAAGCCTGTGGCCGACAGCCGACGGATCCAAAGTGAATCCGTTGCTAACCAAGAAGCGTCCCGCCGTCTTGCTGTTCATGATGACCGACTGCCCAATCTCGAACATGTACGCTCCCGAAGTGAACAGGATCGTGAAAGCATATCGTTCCCGGGTCGCGTTTACTTTCGTCTATGTCGACGCTTCCCTCACCGCGGCATCCGCGAGGAAGCACAATTCTGAATATGGTTTGTCCGGCACCACCGTGCTGGATCCGACACATTCGTTAGCCAAAAGGGTCGGAGCGACGGTTTCCCCGGAGGTAGTGGTCTTGGATGCCAGCGGCCGAATTGCGTATCGAGGAAGGATCGACGATCGCGTGGTCACCTACGGCAAGATTCGCCCCGAGCCGAAGCAGCGGGATCTTAGACTGACCCTAGACCTGCTTTTGGCCGGGAAGTGGATTGTAAAGAATCGGACCGCGGCCGTTGGATGTGTTTTTCGCTCGGAGAAGAGCTAAGCAAAACCCCATCCTCCCTGCCGCCATAGCTGTGGACATAACAGTGAATCAGCCCCCAGTCAAGGGTTGTCTGTGCTTTCACCGAGGGGGGACCTCGAACCGCTGAGGGCCATCGGAACACCGATTAGGATCGAAGCCGTTTCCGTCGCTTGGCGACGGACATCCGGATCTTCGTCGAGCATCAATCGGAGCAACTGTTGGCGCGATTCTGGCCGCAGAAGTATTCCGAAGCCATAGCAGGCGTATTGCCTGGCCTTGGCAACTCTGGATTTAGCGGCGGTCGTCAGGATTCGAAACTGGTCGTCTTCAGCAATCTTCGATCGAATGACCCGGTCGAGCAACTCGCCCAAGTTCTCCTTCGCGATCCGATCGAAGTTCTCCGCGATGAACTTCGCCGCTAGTTCCGGCTCGTGATCGAGAACCTTTTGAATGTCCGCACCGATTCCATAGGAAGGTCTGTGTTGAAACAAGGTCTCCAGTGCCTGCGCGGGATCGGGCTCTAGATCGACACCCCGATCCGTCGCGAAGGCGGTATTAGCCAAGGCACGCTCAAAGGGCTCGGTGCGATCATCTGAGAATTGGCGCAACGTGAAGACGAGCTCCCTCAACTCCGTATACTGTTCAAATGAGGGCTTCTTGGTAACCTCGAGTTGAGCCAAGCGTACGCGAGCAACGGCAAAAACCCGATCGCGGGCTTCATCGGCTCGAAACCTTCGCACGATTTTACATGCCGCGCTAACCGCATCGGCATCGCTCCCCGGCTGGATGAGGGGCAGTATCGACGGCACAATGTCCGGCCCGAAATCCTGCAAGGCAAAGCGGCAAGCTTCTTTCAGATTCAAGGTTAGGACTCCCGGCGGTGCCGAGCCCGCACCACTGTTCGCCGGTCCCCGACCGAGCCGTGCGACCAAGAGAGACACCGCTTCCTTCGCCTTGAGCCGCCCCAGCGCCAGCGCAGACCATCGCTCGGTCTCCTGC
>JBKJIP010000113.1:0-6022 GCA_046598515.1 Fimbriimonadaceae bacterium
GCCAAACCGCTCATGCTTTGGCCGCCGCCAATTCGCCCCAAATGGCGATGGCCGTGCGCGGAGCGCTCCCGCCCAAACCGCCTCCCGCCGTCGTCGCCCCGCCGCCGGTGGTCATGCCTCCGCCCATCATTCGAAGATAACGAGCCGATAAACTGGGACCTTATCCAGGGTGGTTCCGGGGTGGATCGTCTATTCTTAACTCATGATTACCGCGCTCACTGCAATCTTGGCCGCGCAGACGATTCCCACCAGTGCCAGCGTGATTTATCCGTGCATGCCCGAAACCCGCACGGATACCACCGTCACCATGGTTACCCACGGCGCGACCTACAAGATCGACAACAAGGCCGTAAGCTTCAACTCGCTAACCACCTTCCGGAACGCCGGCGATAAGGAAACCACGCTGACCCTAATCCTTCCCGTGCGAGGCAAGCAGGTCATGTGGCCCCAGTCGGAAGGAATGCGAATCAGCGCAATGCTGAACAAAGCTCCGATGAAGCTCACGGTCGGCCAGATCGGTCGCACCGATCCGACCCCCGAGCAGAAAGCCAACGGGGTGTGGGCGGGCACGTACGAGCGGCTCTATACGGCGACCCTGACCTTCAAGCCGCGCGAAACGAAGTCTCTGAGCGTAGCTTTCTCCAGCCCGATCGGTCGAGCCGGGCTCGACGGCATTCAGCGGATGGTGGTCTACGACACCGCCGGAGGCGATAACTGGAACGGTCCGGTCGGGCAGTTCAACTACGCCATCCAATACGAGCGAAACACGGTGCTCCAAGTCTATGCCGCTCTCCCCGAGGGACGGTGGCAGATCGGCGAGAAGGGGGCCTTCTGGAAGAAGAACGAGTTTGAGCCCGCGGCAAAGGCTCACCTAATCTTCACCTACTACGCGAATAGCTTCGAAAAGATCGGTGGCGGCGGGAAGTAGACTCTTCGCCATGGAATTCATCGGGGTCCCCTTCGACCTTTGCGGCCACACTTTGGGATCCCGATTGGGCCCGAGCGCGGTTCGACTCGCCGGCCTCGCCGAAAGTCTAACCGCCCTCCGCGAAGTCGTCTTTGATAAGCCCGACGTCGAAGTGCCTTTGGCATCATCGCAGGGGCCGGGGCTAAAGCATTTCGATACCGCTTGGGAGGTTTACGGACGTCTCTTTGATCGAGTTTCAGAGTCCTTGGCGGCAAATCGCACGCCGCTCGTTATCGGCGGCGATCACAGCATCAGTATCGCCTCGGTATCTGCCGCCCTCGCCAGATACGGGGCCGATCTCGGGCTCTTCTGGATCGATGCCCATGCGGACCTAAACACGCCCGACACTTCGCCAAGCGGGAATCTGCACGGTATGTCCGTAGCGGCGCTCTTAAGCGAGGAGACCACAATCTCCGGCCCCGGCAAGGAGCAGTGGGAAAAGCTGTGCGGCCTCAGCGGCTACCCACTAAACCCCGTCCACGCGGGTTGGATTGGGCTGCGAGATGTGGATTGGGGCGAGGCGGCCAGGATCAAGGAGAAGGCCGGATACGCCTCGACCATGAACCAGATCGACCGCAACGGCATTGTCTCTGAGATGGAGCGCTGGCACCGCGCGATGGTGGAATCGGGCGTCAAATACCTCTGGCTCAGCTTCGACGTCGATGTTCTCGACCCCTTCCTCGCCCCTGGCACGGGCACCGCGGTTCGAGGCGGGCTCACCTATCGGGAGATGCACCTAATGGCGGAAATGCTGCATGAATTCCTTTCGGAGAAGAAGTACCAACTCGTTGGGCTCGATCTTGTAGAGACGAACCCGCTGAACGACACCAACAACGCGACGGCAAAGGTTGCGGTCGAGTTTATCGGCTCTCTGTTCGGCAAGACCATCTTGGGAGGTCGCAAACCCTCGTGATTCCTGATGGCTATTTGATCCGGGATGTGTATTTCGATGACTTCGATCGCATCACCGAACTGACCAACCGGATCGAACAGGAGAAGAACACTGTCGAAGACATGCGCGCGCGGTGGCTTAACAAGAGCCGAAAGCAACGGCGTCGGGTGGTGATTTTCGAGAACGAGATCGTGGGTTATGTCGGCTGTCTGCAAGCGATTACGGGTGGCGGTGGCATTTACTTGCTCCGCGTCGACATTGAGGACGATCACCAGAAGAAGGGAATCGGCAAGGCCCTCCTCGAACTCGCTGATCAGGCCGGACGTGACTTTGAAGCTAGGCTGCTCACGACGAAATCGCGCGACGATATGCCCCGAGAGAAGCGCTTCTTCGAAGCCGCCGGCTACGAGGCTTTCGAACATCTGCAGGGCGTCAAACTCGACTTCGAAGCCTATCAGGCTCCTTCGACGCGGCCCGGTCTGGAAGTTATTCGAACATGGGCTGATATTGGTGATTCTGGGGAGAACCGCCTCCGGCTGTACAGCATGTACGCGGAAACCGAGAGCGGCAGTCCGGGCCTTGAAGTCTGGGGCATCCCGAGTTTTGAAGGCTGGGAGACCGGCATCTTCACCGCGAGTTGGTTTCGCCCTGAGGGGCTACTCGTCGCCGAAGTCGCCGGCGAATGGGTTGGGCTGGCAATCGTTGGCCCGATGGAAGATGGGATTTGGACGACGGACTACACCGGCGTTCTGCCCGATCACCGAGGGCAGGGCACCGCAACTCGATTGAAGGTCGCGGCGTTGAACTACGCGAGGTCGCACGAAGCCAAGGCGATCCATACGTTCAACGATGCGCTCAACGGCCCCATGCGGGCGATTAACGATAAGTTGGGCTTTGTAGCTGACACCGGCTGGTGGATGTACCGCAAGACCCCCTAGGACGCGTATAAACTAGCGCTGTGCCCTACGAATTCCAGACTCTGATCCGCTACTTCCAAGATGTTCACGCCCTCGAGCAGGGCGGCATGGAGGTGCTTGATGCCTTTAACCCTGGATTCGCCTCCATTGAGGCGACCGAGACAGTTGAGCGATACAAGCTCGTCTGCGAAGATCACCTGCGTGCCCTCAACGGCAAGCTCGCTTCCTTCGGGGCCGGGCAATCCGCCGCCAAGGGCATCATGAACGTCATCTTCGGCAAGGCCGCCGACTTTGCAAACATCAACCAGGGTGGCGAAGACCGGACAACGTTCCTCTTGGTTCGCTACTATGGGAACGCCCAACTCAAAGGAGCGATGTACGACGCGATTTGGGCCTACGCAACCGGCCTCAACGATAGGGATAGCGCCGACCTCGCTTTGAAATTCCGTCAGGAGGAATTCGATTGGGCTATGGCGATTTTCCCGTTCATCGCGGAATCCGCCCAGGGATTTGAGAAACCGACGATAACGCCGCCTCCGGTTCAGCTTTGACTCCGGGTGATTGTGAATTGTGAATGGTGAATGGTCGCACGGCTGTTCGACAAAGTCGCGGGACGGGCATCCGCGACCCACACGCTTTATCGGGTTTTCGCTAGAGTCCGGTTCGTCCATTCACCACTTACTATTCACCATTCACTTTGTCTAGTTCAGGCAAACTTACGAGAACGTGAGCAAGGATCTCGATGCCTACAAGCAGAAGCGGGACTTCGAAAAGACGCCCGAACCCACCGCGCGAGTGCCGGATCGTCAGGGTCCGCTCATGTTTTGCATCCAAAAGCACAACGCGACGAACCTGCATTACGACTTGCGCCTTGAAGTCAACGGTGTCCTAAAGAGCTGGGCCGTGCCCAAGGGTCCAAGTGACGATCCCGCCGATAAGCGCATGGCGGTGATGACCGAAGATCATCCGATCGACTACGGCTTTTTCGAGGGTGTGATTCCGCACGGACTCTATGGGGGTGGCGAGGTCATGCTTTGGGACATCGGCACTTGGTGGCCGGACGAAGACATCGACTACCCGCCCGACCCGAATGATCCTGACTGGCGGACCAAGCTGGAAGCTCAGATCGAAGAGCAGATGGAGAAGGGCAAGGTTGGCGTCAACTTCCAGGGCCAAAAAATGAAAGGCAGTTGGGCCATGGTCAAGACAAAGCAAGGGTGGCTCTTGATCAAGCACAAGGATCGCTACGCGAACAAGGTCGACCTCCTGACTCTCGACCGAAGTGTTTTGACGGGACGCAGCACAGAGGAAATTTCCCGGGGCTGGGACTTCAATGATCGCGACCATCCGACGCTTGATCCTCATCGCGAGAAACTGCCCTTGGAAAAGTTTCCTCCGACCATCAAGCCTATGAAGGCCGAACATGGAGAGAAACCTTTCGACCACAAGGATTGGGTCTTCGAGCCCAAACTCGACGGCATCCGGGTCGTCGCTTTCGTGGACGGTCCAAACGTTCGGATCATGACCCGCACCGGGAACGATCAGACTTCACAGTTTCCCGAACTGGCGCGACATCTTCGCGAACAGGAGTGCCGTGCCGTCTTCGACGGCGAGATCGTCGCCTTTGAAGACGGCAAGCCCGGTTTCACAGCGATGATGAAACGGTTCCACCTGAAGGGCGAAGCGTCGCTAGACGCGGCGGACAGGCAATGGCCGTGCATCTTCTTCGCCTTCGACATCCTCCACTACCAGGGGGAAAACCTGCGGGGCTTGCCCACGGTCGAACGCAAGCGCCGCCTTAAAGCCGCTTTGATGCCCACCGAGCGCATCCAATATGTCGAACACTACTACGAGGAAGGCAAGACCCTCTACGAGGCATTTGTCGCGGCAGGCTTCGAGGGTGTCATGGCCAAGAAAGCCAGTCACAAATACGACTCATCTGGAAAGCCCTCGCTCTGCTGGCTGAAGATCAAGCACACGACCACGGGTGACTTCGTCGTCGGCGGATACATGGCCGGCGAGGGCGGGCGATCGAGCACCTTTGGATCGCTCTACATCGGCTACTGGAAGGATGGAAAGCTGATCAACTGTGGCCGTTGCGGAACCGGCTTTAAGGACAGTGACCTGGAAGTCTGGTTCGAGAAGTTGACAGCTCTCCAGACTAAGAAATGTCCGTTTGAACCCGGATTCGAGATCGAGCAGCCGACCTATTGGATCGAGCCTAAGCTCGTCATTGAAGTCAAGTATCAGGAAGTCATGCCCAGCGGGACGCTACGTGCGCCTGTTTTCGTTAGAGAACGTGTGGATCTCGATCCCAAAGAAGTGGGGGCGCCCGGAGCTTCCGTGGCCCTTGAGGAAGTTCTTGAAGTCGCGGAGCCCATGGAGTCTGTGGTTGTGTCGGAGCCAAAGGAAAAAGATCACGCAAAGGCGCAAAGGCGCAAAGAGGAGTCCGTTTCAGACCACAAGCCCGATAAGCTCGTTGCGGATGTTCTCGCCCAGCTCGAATCCAAGGAGAAAAAGTTCATTCTCCACGTAGGCGACCGCGATGTGAACATCAGCAATCCAGACAAAGAGCTCTGGCCTGCTTATGAGGAACTTCCGCCCGTCAAGAAGAGAGATTTCCTGCGCTATCTCGCGACCATGAGCCCCGTCATGCTGCCTCACATGAAGGATCGCCCCATGACCTTGATCCGCCTGCCCGACGGAATCCATGGCGAACGCTTCTTCCAAAAACACTACGAGGCCGGTCGTCCGGAGTGGGTCCAAGTCGAGCCTATTTGGTCGGATACGAATAAGCGAAGCCTCGACTACGTCATCTGCAACGATCTCGCGACGCTGATCTGGATGGGTCAACTCGGCACTCTGGAGATGCACGTGCCCTCTTCACGAATTGTCGGCGACGGCGAGCATTCGACGAACTTCATCGACAGCGAAGAGAATGTAAAGGGGAGCGTTTTGAATTACCCGGATCATGTCCGATTCGATCTTGACCCCTACATCTATTCGGGTCTGGAGAAGCAAGGCGATGAACCCGAACTAAACCGCGAGGCCTTTGAGAAGTGCAAGACCGTGGCGATCTGGATCAAGACCATGCTGGACCAAGTCGGGTTGCCCGCCTATGCGAAGACAACGGGCAAAACAGGCATCCACATCTTCATTCCGATCGAGCGAAACATCGATACGCCGGGTGCCCGAGCCATTTGCGAAACCTTCTGCCGGGCCCTCGTCGCCGCCCATCCGAAGGTG
>JBKJIP010000182.1:0-5771 GCA_046598515.1 Fimbriimonadaceae bacterium
CCCGACCGAAGAGTTTCTTCACCGGCTGTGCTTGATGACTCTGGAAGCCGGCTACGACGGCATCGGGCTTTATCTAGAGCACCGCTTCGCATACCCTTCGGCTCCTTGGGCTCACGGCAAGGATGCGCTGGAGCCGGATGCCATCCGGAGGCTACAAAAGGCCTACCCTGGCCTTCAAATCATCCCCTTCATCAACCTGCTCGGGCATGCCGAAGGCTTCCTCTATACCGAGCCCGGAAAGCGGTTTGCGGAAGAGAAATTCAAGGGGCTGCAGGCATGCCCATCGAACCCTGAGTTCGCAGCGTTCGCGAATCGGATTCTCGAAGACACAATCCAGATCTTCGACTCGGAGCTCATCCACATCGGCGGCGATGAAACAGCTCAACTCGGAATCTGCGCGAACTGCCGCGATCGATCGAAAGAGACCCTGTACGCGGAGCACTTCGCACCGTTGGCGGAGAAAGTGGTCGCGGCCGGGCGGCGCCCCGGGCTGTGGGGCGACATGTTCTTGGAGCATCCCGGTGCCCTCGCGGCGATGCCGAAGGAGAGTCTCATCTTCGACTGGCAGTACTTCGAGGGTTTCGCCGAGAGCACGCCGAAGCTGGGGAGCCAGGGTCATGAGGTGGTTTGCTGTCCCACTTTGCACACCTACAACTCGGCTTGGCTACATGTCGAGCCTAGCTACAAGAATGCCGACCAGGCACTCGCCCAGCCGGGCAAAGCGGGAATGTGTTTGACCACCTGGGAGTGCGCCCTGATGGGGAACTACGAGACGCTGCTGCCCGTGATCGGCGCCGTCGGGCGATCTTGGAAGCGCGGCGTTCCCATTGCGGATTCCCCCGCCCTCGAGGCCGATCAGGCGTACATCGACTGGGTGCGGCAGATGGGAGTCGAGCTGCCTGCCCTTGGCGGCCCCTTCGCCTTCGGCCAGATTCGTAGCGGCTTGAAGTGCCGGCTGCTGCTTTACGGCAATCCTTTCCTAGCGTGGATGCATCATGCCGACGATCTGTGCGGGCCCATCGGCGATGCCGCGATGCACCTCGCCGACCAGGCGATGACCTTTGCCCCCGAGTCGTCGACTCGGGGTGTATCCGTATTCGTTCGCAAGGCCGTCGAGTTCGTCCGTTTCGCCGAACAAGCCCGCCAGGCGTATGCGAACGAGCTGCCCGGTTTGGCCGCTTCGACCCTGGCCCCCTGCCGTCAAATTTTCGAGGATTTGGAAAAAGTGGCCGTCGCGACCTATCACAATGCGGGCGGCTCGAAGGCTGACATCGAGCGCTGTCGCGCTGCGAAGCGGCACGTTGAAACGGTGGTGTCCCGCATCAAGCAGTACGGTGCCGGCGAACTCGGCTACCTCCCGGCTTGGGAGATACTGACTCACCCCAAGTTCATGCCCCACGATCAGGGGTCGTGGTGGCTAATCAACAAGTGGGCGAACGAGTGACATGGTTAAGACTCTCGCCACACGTGAGTACAGCCTAGGCAAAGGTCGCAAGATGACGATCTCGCTGCTTGGCCCGTATCCCGACGAGATCTTTGGTCGCAAGTGCGCAATCAAGATCGAAGAGACGGACCGTGCTGATCGCGTCATCTCCGTGTGGGGTGACGATGATTTGGAGGCGATCCGGCGTGCTGTCCATTTTGCAAATCTCCACGTTAGGGCAATACACCGGAAGCGCTCTGTTGCCCTATCAGTCGATGGCCGTGACGTGGACCTACTCATGCTGGACAGTTGGCTGGAGGAGTAACCGGCTTGAGAACTGTTGAAGAGCTTTTGACTCACGAATGTGAAGACTGCCGCAAAGTGGGTGAGTTGGGTCTCCTCGTCAAGGAGTATGTTTCGAGCTTCCCTTGGTGCGCGGCGGTTGACGAAGTTCTTTATGACCACGGCCTCGAGTTTGCCGCTGTTCTCCTCGTAAGGCTTGTTCCGATCGGCATAGCAAACTCCGCTATCTGGGTGATCGCCGGTGACTTGCCGCCGCTCTACTTGGACTGTGAGGACGTTGGATCTGGCGCCGAGGCTGCCGAAGCCTATACTGATCTGCTTGAGGACTGGCTTGTGGCTTATCGAGCAGGTCGATCGCTGGACGATGAGATACCCATTTGCTACGCGAACTCATCGAGGCCGCTGGAGATCACCGACGAGGTGGTCGATACTATCGAGCGACGCCTAAAGTTCATGCGCCAGAGCTTCATCGATAGCGGCGTGCAGTGCGACGAATGAATTCCGCTGAAGTACGGAACTGCGATTACAGCCTGGGTATCACCCCACCCCCGTTCGCTTGAGGCTCACGGCCCGCCCCTACAGGGGAGGGGGTGACGTCAGGCGGCTTCTCGGTGGCGCAGCGGCACGGCTGGCAACTGCAAGTCGTGGGTCTTCGACGTGATCGCCAGCAACCGGTCCAAGATCACCTTTACGGCACCGGCGACGGGGAAGGCGAGGATCATGCCGAGGGGGCCGAAAAGGGCGCCGCCGGAGAAGACCACGAAGAAGCTGATCAGCGGGTGCAAACCGACCGAGCCACCGACCGTGGGCGCATAAACGAACTGGTCGAATGCTAGGAAGACGACTAGATAGATCGCTCCGGCCACAAGTGCAAAGGTCCACGGCGAGGAGAATGTCAGAAAGGCGTTCCCGAGCTTGCCCGAAGATCCGGTGAGCAAGATGATGATAGATACATTCAGGATCGAGCCCAAGTACGGGATCAGGTAGATGAACGCGAAGAGGAAGGCGAGCAGCAGTGCATAGGGAACGCCCAGAACACTCAGAATCACGGCGGCCAGGATGAAGTAGTACATCAAGACCTTCGAGACACCTTGGAGGTAGTTCACCAAGACCTGCGAGATATCTTGGAACAGGTCGACCGTGTCCCCGCGTATCGATGGCGGAATCATGGCCGCCATCCGCATCTTGATCGTGTCCAATTGGAGCAGAATCATGATCGTGAAGACGGGCACGAAGAGGAGGAGCAGTGCCTTAGCTCCGAGTCCCGAGATCACGCCGAGAACACCCTGAAAGAACGATTGGGCGGCGCTGGTGAGCTCTTGGCGGTGCGGCTCCACATACTGCGCCATCGCTTCGCGGCGCGTGGTCGGCAAACCGACCTTCTCGAGCATTTGCCGGTTGTCGTCGAAGAACCGGTCCACCACGGTGGTGTTTTTGGAGGACTCCGCCACAATGCGCGGATTCCAGCGCATGAAATAGTTGTCGTAAGCGTTCTGCGCGTTCACCTGCGCGGTGATCGCGTCCACTTTCTCCTTGAAATTGAGCACCTGCATGCTCACCACCGGCGTCAGCCAAACGCCGAGTGCAATCAGCCCAAGGATGCCGGCCGTACCGAGGGATAGCACCGCCCGCTTCCTCGTGTAACCCTTCTTGACGAGCTTTTGAACTGTAGGCTCAACAATGGCGGACAGCAGGATGGCGATCACGAACGGCAGCAAGACGCCGCGGACGACGTACAAAAACCACAGCGTGAGGCCCACCAGGATGATCCAAAGGGCCATGCGCCAACTCATGCGGGTGATTCTACTGTATGGACCTTTGGAGTGCGCGACCCGTGGTCGCGCTTGGTGTCGCGGGGCAGGCATCCGCGACCCACATGGGATTCCTTTAGAATGGAGCCTCTCGAACAGTGGGGCCTCCTAGATCAAAGAGGGCCAGCTTCCACAGCGCCATTTTAGAGCGCGGCCATGGGCCGCGCACTCCCAAACAAAAAAGGCCGGCGAGCGCAATGCTCGCCGGCCGGTCGTTCAGCGACTTTTAGGCGCCGACTTCTTCGAGTTCGTCGTGACGGCTGTTGCGCTTCGACTTCTGCTCTGTGATCCACTCTTCGGTTTTGCCCTTGAGCTCCTTGAGTTTCTCGCCGAGCTCTTCACGAGTCTCGGTGCCCGCCTTGGGGGCGAACAACAGACCAGCAGCGGCACCGATCACCGCGCCGAGGCCGATTCCGGCCAGCATGTACAGCATCACATTCGTGTCATCGTGATCATTCATTTTTTTTATCTCCCTCGTTCTTGCATAGGACGCTAAAAAGGCGTAACCGTCTGCTATTTCTAAACGCAACAAATTGCGTCCGCGTTACATTTTTTCGACTTGACCGAATTCGAGCTCGACCGGCGTGTCGCGGCCAAAGATGTTAATCAGAACCTTGATTCGCTCGCGCTCGGCGTTGACTTCTTCGATCTTGCCGGCGAAATCGGAGAACGGTCCTTCGATAACTCGAATCGCGTCACCCTTCTGCCAGTTGACCTTCGGCGCTTCCTTACTGGTCTCCAGATTGTTCATGATGCGCCGGACTTCATATTCCTCCAGCGGCACGGGCTTATTGCCCGACTGAACAAAGCCGGTGACTCCCGAGGTGCTCTTGACAAGCTTGAGAGTTTCGTCGGTCAGCGCCATCTGGACGAGGATATAGCCGGGGAAGACCTTGCGGTCTCGCTCCACGCGCTTTCCGTTCCGGGTCGTGAGCTCGCGCTCCGTCGGAATGAGGATATCGTAGATGTCGCGCTGCCAGAATCCTTCGACTTGGGCTCGGCGGGTTAGAACGTCGCGGACCTTATTTTCGTGTCCGGCGATCGTGTGGACGGCGTACCAGGTTTTGGGCATCGCTTAGCTCTTCACAATCATCTCAATTATAGTGGCTGACAGGAACGCCATGATCGTAATGGTGGCCAGGCTTATGGCGCACACGGCGATCACAACGCCAGTCAGGCGCGTCGTTTCTTTAGGCGTTGGCCACTGAACTTTGCGCAATTCTCGGGCCACATCATTGATGAAACCCTTAAGTCCACCACGCCCGGGCTTGGGAATGGGCGTCGTCGCTTTATCCGTTGAGATTGGTTTTGACATACAAGATTCCTTCCTATTGGAAGGGGAATACACTCATGATACCCGCTCCAAACCCGTTTCGGACTTAGCGCCGGAACATTAAGCCCGTTGACTCACCCGCTTCCTACCGATGAGTAAGTAAAGGAACGTGGCCGCCCCCGCGCTATCTATCAAAACATCGATTCCCGACCCCGTGCGAACGGAGACGCCGCTCTGGCGGACTTCATCGAAAACCGCGTGCAGGAGCATGAACAAGAAGCCGGTCACGGCGGGGGCCAACGCGGCCTTCCCAAGCCGCCCATGAAAGGCGGCCAGCCCCGCGAATCCGGCCATCAAGCCGTAGTAGGTGAAGTGGATCGTTTTGCGAAGAATCAGGTTCACCGTATCCGCCCCGCCCTGGCTCAGACCGAGCCCCTTTAGCCAAGCGACGATCGAATCGGCACCGCCCCCCGGGCCGGACACGAAGGCGACGATGCACCCCATGAAAATGGCGGCGAGAGCATTGACGATCGCCTTCTTTCTCTCCGGATCCATCGCCGCCTTGACGATCGTCGTCAAGAGCGTGAAAATCGCGATCAGACCGAAAATGGCATACGTCATCAGCCAAACCAGCCCCCGCATGTAGTGCAGCGTCGCCTTCGGTGTGATGACACGCGGAAACGATTGCAGCCAGAGCAGGCTGAAAACGATGAAGTAAATGATGGCGAGGTGAATCCGATACTTCTCTAGGCCGGGAATCAGGGTGAGCCAAAATCCCGCCAACAGACTCATGACGGCCACGGGCCATACCGGCATGCCCCATGACTCATAGGGCAGCGAGAAAAACGCCATGAAGCAGAGGGCGAAGATGAACGCGAGCACCGCCCTCATGCTGGATTAGATACCGTCCGCCGCATTTGGTGGTCGAGCGCTTCCGTGAAGTGATGCGCCGTCCAATCGA
>JBKJIP010000231.1:0-4495 GCA_046598515.1 Fimbriimonadaceae bacterium
CACAAAGGCCAAGACGGCCTCGCGATCCTCATTAGTTCGTACAATTCGATCCGCAAATTGGGCTTTTGCCCGTGAACTCAGTTGAGTTCGGAGAAGTTGGTCCACAAGGTTAGGGTCTGGGACCCTCTCCAAAAGTCGGCGACGCTGCTCCGAAACGCCGCAAGAAACCGCCCAAACCGACCGAAACCAAGGGTGCAAGCACGTTTCCACCAGTAAGGGGAGTTCTACGAACTGAGGTTTCTCCTCCAAAATCCGCTCCCAAATGGGGCGATGCATCAGCGCGTTGAGCTCGCGCCTGAGTCGGGGTTTGGCGGCGATCGCGTCGCGTAACTGCTCTCGAGTCGGGTTTTCCAACTCGAAGATCCTTGAGATTTCCGTCTGCACGGCGGGCAGGATGTAGACCTCGCGCGCGATCGAATCAGCAGAGGCCGTTCGGTATCCGAGGCCGGACAACGCGTCCAGCACGGTGGACTTTCCTTCGGCGATGCCGCCCGTGATCGCGATCATTGAATCCAGTCTATCCAACCCAGGACCAAATAGAAGAGGCCGCCGCCTGAATGGCAACGGCCTCTAAAAGGATCGCTCGATTACTCGGCGGTCTTTTCTTCTACTGCGGGTGCGACATCTTCGACTGCGGGTGCGACTTCTGCTACTGCGGGTGCGGCAGCTTCTTCGCCAGCTTCGGCACCATCTTCGACGGGAGCGACTTCAGCATCCTCGTCATCGTCGGTATCGCGACCCAGCAGGCCCTTGAGCATGCCCAGACGCTCGCCGATCGTGGCGCCGCCCGTGGCGAAGCCTCTGCGACCGACCATATCTTCGAAGTCATCGTCTCCGCGACCACGGCCACCCTTCTTGCCGCCCTTCTTGCCGCCCTTCTTCTTGCCGCCGCGATCATCGTCGTCGTACGACGGAACCGAAACCGACATTCTGCCACCGGGTTCGGGAGCCGAACCGGCCGCGCGAAGGCTGAGCACCATCCGGCGCTCGTCGGGGCGAAGGTCGATAATCTGAGCTTCGATCTCCTGGCCCTCTTCAACAACCTCTTCCGGCTTGCGGATTCGGCGATTGGACATTTCGCTAAGCGGAATAAACGCTTCCGCGCCTTCCGGCAATCGAACGAACGCGCCGCTGACCACCAAACGGGTGATCTTGGTCATGAAGCGCTGATTGACGGTGTAGTTCTCTCGAATGAGGTTCCAAGGATCCGGAAGGACCTGGCGGTGACCAAGACTGATCTTGCCCGTGCCGGAATCGAGGCGAAGAACCATGACCTGGATCTTCTGGCCTTCCTTGAACATCTCACGCGGATGGTTGATTCGCGCCCAGCTCATTTCGCTGATGTGAAGCAAACCATCGACGCCGCCCAAATCTACGAACGCGCCGTAGTCGGTCAGCCGACGAACGCTGCCGTCGAGCACATCGCCGACGTTGACGTTCTGGAACAGCTCGTCCTTGGCCGATTCGCGTCGTTCCTTGTCCGCATCCCTGTTCGAAAGCACAACCTTCTTTCGCTCGCGGTCGATCTCGAGGATCTTCAGCGGGAGCGCTTGGCCGACGTACTTCTCGATGTTGCGAAGCTTGCCGTTGCCGACGTGGGTGGCGGGAACGAAGCCCCGAACGCCGATGTCAACCAAAAGGCCGCCCTTGACGCGATCCACAACCTGGGCGATAAGGGTTTTCTGATCGCGCATGGACTGCTCGATGCCGTCCCACAAATCTTCGAAATCCGCTCGCTTCTTCGAAACGACAGGGTTGCCTTCGGCGCCTTCCGGCTTAATGACGACAACTTGAATCTTGTCGCCGGCTTTAACGTGCTCGGACGGATGCCCGAAAGCATCGTCGGAAAGCTCGCTGAGCGGGATAATGCCCTCTGACTTGGTTCCAAGGTCAACGAAAACGCGATCGTTATCGACTTGGATAACGGTCGCTTCGACTCGGTCGCCGCGCGAAAGCTTCTTGTAACCGCCGCCACCACCACCCTCACTACGATCGTCACCCGACTCCCAGGCATCGAGAGCGGCTTCGAAAAGGGCCGCGTCGCTGATTTCAGCCTTGGGTGCTTCCTTAACGGGAGCTGCCGGCACGGGTGCTTCATTTATAGGAGCAACCGGCGCAGGCTCGGGCTCAGGTGCAGGAGCGGGTTCGGACGCAACGACTTCACCAGGACGATCCTCGGGCGCGATCGGACTCGCCGGCTCCGAAGCGATCTCGGCTGCCTCTAGGGCATCCGAAACAGGTTCGGGCTGGACGTCGGTCGGCACGGTCGTGGCCGCCGGGGCTTCAGTCTCCACAGGAGCTTCAGTCGCCGTAGCGGTCGGTTCAATATCGGGCGTAGCCGGCTCTTCGGCCGGGGTTTCGGCGGACGCCTGAGCTTCGGGTTCTTCCGGCAATGTCGTCGGAGCCTCTTCAGTTGGCGTCATAGTGTCGTCGGTCATCATGTCGAAGTGTTCTCATTGCCGCAATTCCAGGCAGGAACGCGGCACGCGGAATGTTACCTGAAGGCGGTTTCTTTCCGCGTCATCCAACGTCCTGAATTCTTTGGGCACGCGCTGGTTCCCCAATAACTGTCAAGGAAGCTAGCTTTCACCTCCTCCAACACTTCAATAGCACCGCTCTGGTCCGCCAGAAGCCATTAAAATGAAGCCATTCGGTCTATGTGGTTGCCTTGACTATAGAGAGGGGCACTATAATTGGCGAACGCGGGAACGTGGGATTCGCCACGGCGCGTAGTAGGACACGTAATCATGATCGGCACGTTGTTTCGAGACCGGGCCGTATCAACCGAAGACCGCAAAGAGCTCTTCGAAGGGTTGATGCGCGACACTTACCGCCAAGCTTATAGCTTCGCCGTTCGCCTAGCTGGCAGCGGGCCCGAAGCAGAGGACTTGGTGCAGGAAACCTACATGCGGGCTTTCCGCTTCTTCCACCGGTACGACGAGACCTTGCCGTTCACGAACTGGCTTTACCGCATTATGAGCAACGCTCACATAGATGCGGTTCGCCGAAAAAATCGAATCCGAACGACAAGCCTGGATCAGCCGGTTCTCGGAACCAATACGACCTTCGATGTGCCGGACAGCGAGCCGACCGTCGACAAGAAAATGGTCGATGAATCCATGGGCGAGTACGTTCAACATGCTTTGACTACCATGACGCCTGAGTTCAGAACCGCAGTCTTATTGGCGGATGTGGAAGGACTTGCCTATGAGGAAATCGCCGAGGTGATGAACACTTCGGTAGGCACCGTCCGCTCTCGCATTCACCGGGGGCGCAAACAGCTACGCAAGTCGCTGGTCGCCCAAAACCCACATCTTTATGGAGGTCTCGATCATGAACTGTGAGAATCTTCAGTCCCGACTCTCTGCCTACCTCGACGGCGAACTTTCCGGTCGCGATATGCTGGCCGTCCGGTCGCACATCCATCAGTGCCCGGAGTGCGCTCAGATTCTCGAGATCGAGCGGATGACCAAAGAAGCCATCGGTGGCCTGCAAACGCTCGAGCCCCCCATTGGCTTTGAAGAGCGACTGGTTGCCAACGTTTTCAAATCCGAGCAGAAATCGCCGCGCGTTTGGCGGCTCAGTGTGGCGCTGGTCGCTACCTCTGCTATCGCATGTGCGGCCACGCTGGGCTATCTCCGGATGTCGCACCCGTCCGCGCCGACGATTGCCGCTGGCGACTCAGGTCGGTTTGAAGATCAAAGGAATCAGGCGATGACCGCGGGAGCGGATCCCCTCGGGGGCGGCAATATGGTTATCACCGCTTCGATGAAGTAATGAATCGACTACGATCTTTCTCGATCCTGACTGTGGCGTTGCTTGCCGGTGTCGCCGGCGCCCAAAACGCCAAGCTCGGCAGCGCCTACGCGGCGGGCAATCTTCGGGAGACCCTTTTCAAGTCGATTGAAGCATCGACCCGGATGAATGTCGAGTCGATCGTGATGCGCAAGGGCTATCGCGGCGGCGCCTCGACACAATGTAAGTTCGAACAGAACGATCGCGGAATCTCGAAGTACACAGTTTTGGCTCCGCTCTGCGACCAGAACGTGATTCGCTACGAAGATCGCCGCTACTGGAAAAATTTCAACCCCGAGAAGGGCGAGCTCGTCGTGCAGGCGATCACCTCTTCTCCGAGTTCGACCTTGGCCATTCGCCAAGCCCTCGCTGAGCAGAACTACAAGTTTGCCAGTGAAGATGGCGACAAAGTTGCTGGTCGACAAACCGTATTGATCATCGCCGTGCCCAGAGCGAGCGGGATGCCGTCACGTAGGTATAGCGTCGATGTCTCGAAGATGTATGTTCTTCGGGTGGAGACGGAGCTTCGCGGTGACCGACAGACCCTCACGGACACGCTCGCAATTAAGTTTCCGAAGTTCATCTCGATTTCAGATCCAGAGCGCGAGTATATTAGTCAGTTCCGTAAGTTCGAAGTCGAGGCCCCGGTTAGCGTGGCCGATGCCCGCAAGCTGACGGAAATGGTCGGATTCAAGCCTTC